>NZ_BLAY01000090.1 GCF_020521235.1 Microseira wollei NIES-4236
CAGGATGCCCACCCCACAAGACACTTGATCTATGTTTTTATTCCCTGGGGCGGGCAGGATGCCCACCCCACAAGACACTTGATCTATGTTTTTATTCCCTGGGGCGGGCAGGATGCCCACCCCACAAAACACTTGATCTATGTTTTTATTCCCTGGGGCGGGCAGGATGCCCACCCCACAAAACACTTGATCTATTGTGGGATGGGCATCTTGCCCGTCCCTGACCCCTTGTAAGATCTAAGTTATGGAAATTCATCAAATCGTTGTGAAGTTTATATAATACCCTCTCCCATTGGGGGAAGTGCAAAAACCAAATATGTTTACCTATCAATGTCCGAAAGGTCACGTTTCAACCGAACCAGATTACTGTTCCGAATGCGGTGCTAAAATTCAGGGCATCTCTGAACTGTCATCGGTGAAAAATGCAGTTGCTGCAACTGTACCAAAAACCGCCCAAGCGATCGTAAACTGCCCTGAATGCGGCACACCCCACGAACCGGACAGCGGCAATTTTTGCGAAATTTGCGGTTATAACTTCACGACTGGGGCGCGTGGGGAAGTGCCAATTACTCCCGTTGCGAATATCAATAAAATTGATATCCCAACACCACCTTCTCAACCGCTAACCTCTAACTTTAACTCTGCCCCAACCAACAGACAAACTGCCGTTGCCCTTGAAATTATTGTTACCATAGATCCATCTTTAAGAAGTCCGGAAAGTCCGCCAGCGCCTACCAATCAACCGCCTATTACTTTCAAACTAGATCGAGAAAGCAATTTGATCGGACGCCGCAGCGAAATGCGGGGAATTCACCCAGATATTCCCTTAAATTTTGACGATGCCGTTTCTCACCGCCACGCTTTGATCGTTCGACAATCTGACGGAATTTTTATTTTGCGCGATATCGGTTCATCAAACGGGACGAAACTAAACGGTGTGGAATTGCAACCGATGGTAGATACTCCGATAAAAGATGGCGATGAATTCACGCTAGGACATTGGACGCGAATCAAGGTGAAAGTGGCTAATAGCTAATGGTTGGCTAATAGGTAATAGTAAAAATCTACCTAATACCATATTCCCCAATTAGCAATTAGCAATTAGCAATTAGCAATTAGCAATTAGCAATTACCAATTACCAATTACCAATTATGAAAACAACTGCAATTTCAAAACAGGCAAAGCAACCCACAAATATAATTGCCAAATTCAATACGCCGCAACTGCTTAAAGGTGGGTTATATCTCAGTTGGGGGACAAGTTTGCTGCTTTTAATTGCGACAATTTCCGGCGTTCAAGGGCAGCGACATGCTATCCAAACTGTGGGGAAAGACTCAGCTCCTAGTATCCTTACTGCTATCCGAATTAAGGATAGTTTGGCGGGTATGGATGCCAATGTTGTAAACGAATTACTTGTTAAACCGGGAGAAAACCCCCGAGCTATTCAAGACTACGAGGAGCGCTACCAAAAATTTGCTGAAAGAATGGTTGCTGTGGCTGAAAATATTACCTATGATGGGGAGCGCAAACCAATTGAAACTTTACAACTTGCTATAGGTGTATACATTGCAAAAATTCAACAGGCGCGGGACTTCAATGCCAGCGGCAATACAAATGGGGTGATAACTGCTTATCGCGAAGCTGCTGAAATTATGGATAAAACGCTTTTGCCAGCAGCGGATGAACTAGCTAAGGTAAATTTGGAACAGTTAGATAAATCCTACGATACGGAAAGGTTTGCTGCGGGGCGATCGCTCTTTTTTGTCATCATCTCCGGTTTGCTTTTAATGGGTACGCTGGTGGGAATTCAGCTATTTCTCAACTACCGGATGCGCCGCATTCTGAACCCGATGTTGCTGGCGGCGAGCGCGATCGCTTTCATTTTCCTTGGTTATACAATACAGGCATTGTTGGCTTCATCTCACCACCTAAAAGTCGCCAAAGAAGATTCTTTTAAATCTCTGCACTTGCTGCGACAAAGTCGAGCGATTGCCTACAGCGCCAATGCAGACGAAAGTCGCTATTTGCTCGATACAACTCGTGCTGCAATTCACGAACAAGCTTTCTTCAATAAGGTTGATAAAATTGCCAAATTGCCTAACAATCAGACATTTGAAACCCTCGCTACCACAGTCTTGAAGGGTGAGAAAGTTTGGGGTGTGACTGGGTTGATGGCTGATGCTTTGAATAATATCACCTTTGAAGGAGAAAAAAATGCGGCGGTGGCTACCCTTAACACTTTTGACAGTTATTTCAAACTGGATAAACAGATCCGCCAACTCCAGCAAAGCGGCAAACGTGACGAAGCTATAACGCTTTGTACCGGGTATAACCAAGGACAGTCAAACTGGGCATTTGAGCAGTTTAAAGCTGCCCATCAAAAGTTCCTCGATGTGAATCAGGAACAATTTGATGATGCGATCGCTAAAGGTTTCAAAGATGTACAAAACTTCGAGATTATTGCCTCAGTCGCAACTGCTTCAATCGCCTTACTAACTTTATTTGGACTGCTTCCCCGCATTAAAGAGTACGAAATGTAAATGGGTAATGCCGTTCCCAGGCAGATCCGTGGGAACGAGTCCCAATGCCGTTCCCAGGCAGATCCGTGGGAACGAGGAATGGGTAATGGGTAATAAAAAATCCTACCAATTACCTATTAGCAATTAGCAATTAGCAATTAGCAATTAGCAATTAGCAATTAGCAATTAGCAATTAGCAACATAATCTAATGCCAGATAAATAACTAAATCTTGACGCTCGTTTCCCTCCTCTTTGGTCATCATGTTGTGAGGGATATTTAATGCCTTTTCAAAGCCGATATACTGACATTTGGGTTGAAGTTTTACTACAGCTTTGAATAACTTTTGAGGTTCGCGTCTGCCGACGGCGCGATCGCATTCGCTTGATACAATTAACATCGGTGCCGCAGGGCTAGTTTTGGCGCGTTGGAGTACCTCATCTCCCATGTCTAAAAACAAGCGCAATGCTGGCATGTAAAAGCCTTCATAACCATAATTCACCGCTCCAGGCGGAGTTTTCCACTTAAAGTAAATATTGAACAATCCCACTACCAAATCTACTAACTTGTTAGTATTGCTTAAATAAGGAGCAAATATCAAACCACGGTCAATTTTTTGAGGGCATTCTAGTGCCAGCCAAGCGGCTAAAGTGCTGCCACCCGATAACCCGCCCACAACGACTTTTTCTCCAAAAACCCGCGCCTGCTCTAGCCACTCCAGCCCGAATTCCTGATAAGTTACCCGATTTTCTGGCAGGGGAGGCGGATTTTTTTTATCCCAATTACCTGCAATTCCATGACCGGGTAGACGTGGAATTAAAACATTGTATCCCGCCTGAAAAAAAGCTTCTCCAATCGGAACAAATTGCTGGGGAACGGCAGTGAATCCGTGGAAAAATAAAAGAACTTTATCCGTGGGAGTAGGATGAAGAAAAAAACGGGAGTAACAGGTATCATCTGCTAATCCCATTGCTTCTTCCCTTTCCCTAGTCTTTTCTACGATAATCTTTGAAATGGTAGAATAGTTAGACAATACTCCTTTCAAAGCGCTACACATAAGTTGCTCTTTCGACCTCTGCCCCACAAGGTTATTCACGATTATAACCCGACCCCGTGAAAATCAATAGCGGGTTGCAACAGCAGCGAAATCGCTGCTACAACCAAAAAAGATAAAGTCACCCAAAAGAAAATACGCATTTTACCTATTTGAGCTTCTGATCTAGTGTTAGCGTTGCGTCCGCGAGTTTATCGTGCGTCCCAAGGCGGATTTGTGAAAGAAAGCGGGTTTCTTTCACAATACCTTCGCCAAAATCCGACACCCTTAAGGGTGTGGCTATACAAACAAAGCCCGCCTGCGCGGGCTGCAAGAATTTTAGCCCAGGTCGGTGGGCTTTGTTTGTGTAGCCCCAGGCTTTAGCCTGGGGGCTCTTGGCGTTTCAGAAAATTGGCAGATATATTAATTAAAAAACGCGGTTTTTTTAATTAAGTATTAAACTAAAGTCATCGCCCTTCAGGCATAGATACTCACTGTTATGAGAAGGAAACTTGCTATCATCACCCTCAGCTTAGGAGCGGTGTTAGTCGATCTCGATGGATGCACGCCGAATCGGCTAGATGCCTTAACCGTAGCGCAAAACCAGGTGGATACTTCCGTCTCCATCCCTCAATCTGACGTCCCTATTTTCGAGTTACCCGCACCGAATTGGACGCCGTTGTTACCCGTAAAAGAGTCAGCTTTTACAGTTTGCTGTCAGTCTAGGCGCTGGGGTTTTGACGAGCAATTGTGGGAACAAAACGGTAAAACTGGGGATAAAGAAGCGCTTCTCCAATCAATTGATCGGAGTTTGCGTTACTTGCAAACTGCGGAATCCGCCGCCGCTTATCGCCGCTACCGCGTGGCTGGTATTACGCGCGAACGCGCCCGACGCAGTTTGAGGCGATTTCAACAACTTGTAATTGAGTCGCGATCCCCCGCAGAACTTCAAGCCGCAATTTACCGCGAGTTTGATATTTACCAATCCATCGGGAGTGACGGATTTGGTAATGTTTTATTCACCGCTTATTTTGAACCAATTTATACTGCTAGTCGCGTTCCTACCCCAGAATATCGCTATCCGATTTATCGATTACCCCCCGATTTCAAATCTTGGCGTAGACCCCATCCTACCCGCGAACAATTAGAAGGAAAAGATGGTTTGCAAGGTGACCAAGGAAAGTTGCGGGGATTGGAGTTATTTTGGTTCAAAGATCGCTTAGAACCTTATCAAATTCAAATCCAAGGTTCGGCTCGACTTCAACTCAACGATGGCACTCAAACAACGGTAGGATATGCGGGAAATACTGCTTATAATTATACCAGTTTGGGACGCTCGTTAATCGATGATAAAAAGTTACCAGAACAAGGGGTAACGATGCCGATAATTCTGCAATATTTCCAACAACATTCAGAGGAATTGGATATCTATATCCCGCGCGATCGCAGCTTTGTTTTTTTCCAAGAAAACCACGGTCGTCCTGCTACGGGAAGCATTCACGTTCCCCTAACTCCAGAGCGTTCAATTGCTACGGATAAATCTAAAATGCCACCCGGTGCTTTAGCGCTAATTCACGCCCAAATTCCCTATGTTAATGCTACAGGTCAGATGGAACAGCGAACCGTTAGCCGTTACGTACTCGACCAAGATACGGGAGGCGCAATTCGAGGCCCAGGGAGGGTAGATTATTTTTTAGGTAGCGGTCAAATAGCAGGCGATCGCGCCGGAGTTACTGTCGGAAACGGACAGCTTTATTATTTGTTTCTCAAGCGTTGAGAAAGGGAGCGGGTGAGCAGGTGAGCAGGTGAGCAAGTGAGCAGGTGAGTAGGTGCGCGGGTGAGCAGGGGAAAATATATAGCGGATTGCAGCCGTATGAGGTACGGCTTGGTGTGCAAGCAGCAAAAATGGCAGCGCGCTTGACAAACAAAGCGATTTGGCTTTCCTTCACTCGCTTACAATCCGCTGTACATTCAAATTCCCCTCTGCACCTGAAGCTCCCCTGCCCACCTGCACACCTGCACACCTGCACACCTGCCCACTTTCCCCATTTTCTGCTATTTGAGATCGGCAATAGCTTGGCTTACTTCAATGGGATTTTTAAACTCCCGATCTGGTAATTTCTCTAATGCTGAGATGGCTGCTTCATCAGCACCTTTTTGCCTGACGTGGTTGATTAAGTCTTGCTTTCTAGCTGGATAGTCAACCCCTTTTAGGTGCTTTTGTAGCTGAACTGGGTTGAGTTGAGCCATTGTTCTCCCCCTATTATTTTGATGCTCTAAGTGAAAATTATGCTTTCAAATTAGCGCCCGTATCGGGGTTTCTCATCTTACCAGGGTTACAGCCTGCTGTTAAATAAATCTGTCAATCGGAGTAATAAATAAAACTCCAAATTTAATTATCTATTCGTTAACCAGCCATTTACCAATAACCTGAGCCATACCAACGGGCTGTTCGGTAAAGCCAATTTTTTTGTAAAACTCAGGCGCATCATCTGTAAATAAATAACCCAAGTTGCTAGTTATAACTATCGTGGGTTGCACAGCAGAAGCTAATCGCCAGCTTGCTAATTGCTGATGGGAATATTTTTCGGTTCTACCAGCCATTAGCTATTAGCCATTAGCCTGTCTTGGGCCGTAAAAAGATAACTAGCAACTTGTGTTAAATATACATGTTGTCCTTTTAATTTCTCTAAAATGATTTGCATCATTGTGCGTGCAATTCCCTGACGGCGATAGATAGTAAGTGTCCAGACATCAACAATATAAGCATTGCAGACACCATCAGACAAAACACGAGCTGTGCCAATAATTTGATTATCTGCATAGGCAATACAAGTAGCGTAGCTATTTTCAAATGACTTTTTGAGTTGAGCATGGCTTCGTCCATTATCAAATGCATCGGCGCGTAGCACTGATTTCATCTGATGCCAATCAACATTGTCCAAATTTGTTTTGTAAGTTACTTGCAGCATACCCGATTAAACTAAAGGATCGCTCCTTGTCTGTTTCCCTTTGCCGCTTTAGAACCCCGGTTTTTCTAAAAAACCGGGGTTCTGTCAACTAGGATCTCAGACTTAGTTAATATCAGCCTCATACTTTGGGCAGATTTAGCCGAGGGGTATTTCGATGACAAACTCCGTCCCTTCTCCCGGTGCTGAAATACAGCTTAATTTGCCTCCATGTTTTTCTGCGATAATTTGGCGACAAATAGACAATCCTAACCCGGTTCCCTTCCCTAGGGTTTTGGTAGTAAACATCGGCTCAAAAATCCGCTGTTTTACTTCTGCCGTCATCCCCGAACCGTTATCAGCAATCCGGATTATTACATGATTTTTATCGCTCAGTTCAGTGCAAATTTTAATAGTAGGTAATTCGTGATTGGTAATTGGTAATTGGTCAAGAGTAATTTCTTTCCCATTACCCTCGTTCCCTGGCGCAGCCTGGGAATCTTCCAACGCATCAATTGCATTGGCAAAAATATTCATAAATACCTGATTCATTTGTCCGGGATAGCACGTCACAAGGGGGAGGTTACCATAGTGCTTAATGACTTTAATTTCCGGCTGGTTACCGCAGGCTTTCATTCGATGGCGCAAAATTAATAAAGTGCTATCGATTCCCTCGTGCAAATTTACCGGGATTTTTGTCGTGATATCCGAGCGCGAGAAATTCCGCAGCGAGTTAGAAATATTTTGAATTCGCTCCGACCCCAACTTCATCGAATCGAGAATTTTGGGCAGATCTTCTAGGATAAATTCTAAGTCTACCTCGTCTGATTCGTTTTCAATTTCGGGTACTGGTTGAGGATAATGTTTTTGATAAAGTTGCAATATTTTAGTCAGATCTGCTACATATTGTTTCGCCGGTTCAATATTGCTGGAAATAAAGCTGATTGGATTATTAATTTCGTGAGCAACCCCAGCGACTAATTCCCCCAAACTCGAAAGTTTTTCCTGCTGAATCATTTGAATTTGAGCTTTTTGCAGTTCTGCCGTTCGCTCGGCAACTCGTTGTTCTAATCCCTCGTTCAACTCTACGAGTTGAGCATTTTTTTCTTCCAGGGTTTTGGTTAAGGAGCGCAGTTTCAAATGCACCTTAACTCTCGCTAATACTTCCTCTTGTTCAAAGGGTTTTGTGATATAATCTACCGCTCCCAACGACAACCCTTTAAGCTTACTTTCCTTATCGGCAAGGGCTGTCATAAATATGATCGGAATGTCATAAGTTGATGGGTTAGATTTCAGTTTGATACAGGTTTCAAACCCATCAATTCCCGGCATTTCAACGTCCAACAAAATGAGTGCGGGTTGGTCATATTGTACCTGTTCGATTGCACTTTCACCATCCACAGCTACCCGCACTTTGAACCCCGCAGATTTTAGTGCTTGGGTTAGTACTGATAAGTTAGTGGGGTTGTCATCTACAACTAAAATGAATTCTGTCATTGTTTTAAACCAATAATTTTTGAGATAATTTTAAGCTAATTAATTAGCGTTTATCAAACTTTTAATAAAATTTTGAATTTGTTTTACCTGAAAGCTTTCGGCTAATTCAACTAATTTTTGGGCAAACGGTATTGATTCAGGCTGAGATTGTTTAAGCTGGCTAGCTGCTTCTACGATTTCATCGAGATCTCCTTTTTTAGCAAGTTCGTACAGTTGCATCAAGATATCTGCGCTTGGGGGTATGATCTCTTCTGAACTCAGGGTTACAGCGGGTGCTGAAACAATTTTTTTCAGGGGATCTCGCGCTTCGTAAACCCATGTTAGTTCCATGTGTACTCGCAGGATTTCTAGCAATTTTTCGGCTGGCAAGGGTTTAGGTAAAAACTCATCTGCTCCCGCATCTAAACTCTTGTTTTGATCCGTATCAAATACGCTGGCTGAAGAAGCGATCGCCACCACTTCTTTCAACCCCGCTATCTGTCGCAAGCGTCGCAGCATCTCGAATCCATCCATCACCGGCATCACCAAATCGGTAATAATTAAATCCGGTTGAAACTCGACGGCTTTTTCTAAACCTTCCGCACCGTTTTTAGCTTCCACTAATTCAAATCCAATCGGTTCGAGCAAATTCACCAAAATCGAACGATTTTCCCATCTATCATCGACAACTAAAATTTTCCGCTTTGTACCTTCAAACCCGATTATAGTTCCTTGTTGCGCGACTCTCGAACTTTCTGCCCAGTTTAATGCTAAAGGCAAGTTTAAATCAAAGCTAAAAATGCTCCCTTTTCCTGGTTGACTTTGCACTTCTAAGGTGCTGTTCATTAAAGATACTATTTTTTGGCTAATTGCCAATCCCAAACCCGTCCCTTCGGATTGCTTTTTGCTGTCTCCCACTTGCTCGAAGGGTAAAAATATTTTTTCTAATTGTTCGGCAGTCATCCCTACACCCGTATCTTCAATTTGAAAGCGAATTTTTTTGATGGGTAATTGGGAATTGGTCATTGGTAATTGGTGAGATTCTTTTTCATTACCCTCGTGACCAGGCGCAGCCTGGGAATGCAATGACCCATTCCCAATTACCTCAATAATTTTGCATGTTACTCCGCCATTTTCGGTGAATTTTATGGCGTTGCCGAGTAAGTTAATTAATACCTGTCGCAGGCGCTTTTCATCTACGCAAACGCCGATGGGAAGTTGACCCTCGCTTTGGTAAATAAAAGCCAGACCTTTTTGTTCGGCTCGAATGCGACAGATTTCGGCAACGCTTTGGAGAAAGGACGGAAAATGGATTTCTGATGAATTAAGTTCCATTTTCCTGGCTTCGATTTTGGACAGGTCAAGAATATCTTCGATTAGGGTTAATAAGTGAGAACCGCATTGATAGATAATACCCACTCCTTTTTGTTCTTTTTCGGTCAAAGTTTTTGAGCGTTGGAGAATTTGGGCATAACCCAAAATGCCGTTGAGGGGAGTACGCAATTCGTGACTCATGTTAGCGAGGAATTCGCTTTTGGCTTGGCTGGCAGTATCGACAATTTTTAGCGCTTCTTGGAGTTGCTGGGTGCGTTCTTCTACTCTAATTTCTAGTTCGGCTTTGGATTTTTCTAACTGATCGAATGCGGTTTGCAGTTGAGCAGCCATGCTGTTAAAAGCTTTGGCTAAAACTCCTAATTCGTCTTTTCTTTTAACGCTAACTGTTTGAGTTAAATCCCCAGCAGCTACCTTGGTTACTGTTTTAGTCATGGCTAAAATCGGTCGCGTAATTTGGCGCGATAGCCAGTACACTGCTACTAGCAATAATCCAGCCAAAACCAATCCAATTACTACAATAGTACTGGCTAGCTGTCTGGCAGGCGCAAAGGCTTCTGTTTGTTCGATCTCGGCTAATAGTGCTAAATTCTCTTTGTCAAGCCAGCGATAAACGCCTACAACTGGAATCCCGTCATAGTTTTGATAGCGTCCAAAACTGCTAGAACCTGCGACTGCGGCGTCGATACCGAAGCTGCGAATTCCTTCAGCAAATTTTTGGCTTCCCGCCTGTCTTCCTGAAATAAAAACGTTTCGGTTGGCTAATTTTCCTACTAGATACGTTTCGCCGCTCCTTCCTAAACCTGTGCGATCGCCTATTAATTCCTCGATACCTTTTAGATCTAAATTAACTGCGATCCCTCCCAGTCTCTGTCCCTCTTGGTTAAATATCCCAGTCGCAAAGGTAATCTTCGCTTCTCCAGTCTGCGGCGATGTATAAAACTTCGGCGCCGCCGCCTCTGCTGTCTCGCGGGTAAAATAAACTATCGGTTCTTCTAATCGAAAATATTTCCCTTCTAAAGTTTTATCGATTGAGGAAAAGACGACCATGTTGCCGTTAGTTGCGATCAAAATACTTTGCAAGCTCGGCTTAACTGCACTAATATCTGATATAATTTTTCTCAGCCGCGAATAGGCTATGTCCCGTTCCGGGTCATATTGGTCTTTTACGTACAAAATCGCCAGTTGTTCCTGAATTTCCGGCACTTGGGCGAGCCAAAGAATATCTTGACGCTGGTTTTTGATCCAATCTTCCAGCTGGTATTCTTTTAAGGATGTGGCTACGGTGAGTCGATCGACGACAGATTGTTCGAGGGCGTTTTGTGCTTGCACATAAACAGTTGTCGCCAAAAGACCGAGAACTAGGAGCGATAAAACTGAATAATAACTGACTAATTGGAATATCAAACTATTCTGGCGAAATTTCATAGATTAATCGCGGCGTGTCCTTTTTGTTTTTATTGCTGAAGCGAGGCGCGCGAGTGGCGAGCGCTCCCAAAAATCCCAGAAATACCAGTGTCAAGGTTCATACGTGTTTGTCATAGCTTGTTAGGTAACCCTGGCTGAATGGTTTATTCCACGTAGCTTCGTTCCCCGTTTTTTTAATTTAAGTAACATTTTAGACGAAAAAAAGCAGAAGGGAGGGGCGACGTTTTTATAGCGGATTGCAAATGAGTCAGGTACAGCCTTCAGGCTTTGTTTGTCAAGCGCGCACCGTTAACGGTGCCGCTACACAAACTTGCGGTGTACCTCATACGAGTGCAATCCGCTGTACTCTTCACGGCATCTTTAAAAATGGGGGGGAAGATGAGCAAGATCGGCAAGATGAGGAAAACAGGACTTACGCAAAGAAACCGGGTTTCTATGTCTACGCAGAAACTTTGGTGATAAGCTCGTAGTGCGTAAGTCCTGGCAAATCACCAAAGTTTCTCTGAAAAATCTTCGGTTTGGCAACGAGAGATCTACGCAGAAACTTTGGTGATAGGAACGCCCTTGCCTAAGTTTTAGAAGAATTCTTCTCGCTCTTCCCTCTCCCTAGAAGGAAAATACGCCTTAGGGTAAATTGCCAAAGATATGTCACCTATCTAAGGTAAAGAAAGCTAGCGACTTACGGGGAATAAAATTCCTTGGCAACTTTCATGGTCAAAATACCGCGTTATCAACTTTGGTGCTACGGCGTTGCTGCTTTCAGTGTAGCGATGGCGCTGTTACTCACCCTACTGCTAGAGCCATTTGTTTCCCCCAGGATTTTTGCGCTGTTTTATGCGGCGGTAGCCATCAGCACCTATTACGCCGGTATGAGGGCGGGGTTGCTCGCTACTCTATTATCTACCCTCGCCATCAGCTACTTCTTCCTGCCGCCACTTGATTCCTTTGCAGGCATGAGTCTGGCGAACACGATCCAGTTGGGTGCCTTCGTATTGGTAACGCTGCTAATCAATTCGCTCAACACTGCGTTGCGGGATGCCAAACGGCGCGCTGAAAGTAACTTGCAAAAGCTACAAGCAAGCGAGGAACGTTACCGCGTGCTGGCGGAAAACGTACCCCAACTGGTTTGGTTTACCCGCGCCGATGGTTTCGTGGAGTATTTTAACCAGCGCTGGTACGATTCCACCGGACTAACACCGGATACATCCTTTGGATGGGAGTGGCAACGCGCTATTCACCCAGATGACCTGCCAGAAATGCTCCGCAAGTGGAAAACTGGTCTGGCAACGGGTCATGCAGTTGAAACGCAATACCGCCTCAGACTAGGCAATGGTGCTTACCGCTGGCACATGACGCGGGCAGTCCCCTTACGTAACTCACTTGGTAATATTACTAACTGGTTCGGCACTTGTACTGATATTCACGACCAAAAGCAAGCAGAGGCGGCGCTTGAGCAGCAAAAGCAGGAATTGAAAGCTTTGGTGGAAAACTCGCCCGATATTATCGCTCGCTTTGACCAAAACTTGCGTCACGTGTATGTATGTCCCGCCGTCGAGCAAGCAACTGGAATGCCAAGAGAAGCGTTCCTGGGTATGACTAACCGGGAAATGGGTTTTGGAGAGAAAATTTCTAGTTTTTGGGACGAAAACCTGCGGCAAGTCTTTAATACTAAACAAGGAAAGACCATCGAGTTCGAGTTCTCGACCCCGAAAGGCACGCGCCACTATCACTCTATGCTCGTACCTGAATTTGCCCCGGATGGATCGGTAAATTCGGTACTGGGTATCTCCCGCGACCTGACAGAGTATAAACAAGCGGAACAAGAACGCATTCGCCTGCTGCAAGCACTGAAGTCAGAACAAAAGCTTTTGCAAGCGACGATCGAACAAATGCCAGCGGGACTGATAGTGGTAGAAGCGCCTGCGGGTCGCTTGTTGTTGGCAAACGCCCAAGCACAGCAAATTTTAGCTGGATTTTCCCTAAATCTGGAACGGGTGGTAGATTACGTTCAGCCTTCCCACTCATTTTTTGACTCGGATGGACGACGCTACACCGCAGAGGAAATGCCTTTAGCGCGCAGTCTCGTTTCCGGAGAAATTGTCATCGCCGAAGAGATGGAAGTTTTGTTCCCCGATGGGGGTCGCAAAACGTTGCTAGTTGATTCTAGACCGATTGGCAATGCTGCGGGAGAAATCGAGGCAGCGATCGCTACTTTCTACGACATTACAGAACGCAAGCAATTTGAACAAGCAGTGCGCCAACAAAGTGAAGAAAGATTTCGCCAATTGGTAGAAAACCTGCAAGATGTGTTTTGGATATCCGATCCAAAACAAGAGCAACTGATTTATGTTTCTCCCGCTTACGAACAAATTTGGGGGCGTGACTGCGAAAGTTTGTACGCTAATTTCAACGAATGGATGGAGGCGATTCATCCCGAAGACCGGGAACGAATTCGCACTGTTTTTTACGAGCGATCGCTCATTGGCGGATACGATGTTGAGTATCGCGTTGTCCGCCCCGATGGCACAATGCGATGGATACGCGATCGCGCGGTGCCGATTAAAGACGAATTTGGCAATGTGATTCGCGCCGCTGGTATCGCCGAAGACATCACCCGACTAAAGCAAGACCAAGAAATTATCGCCGCACTCAATCTTGACTTGCAGCACCGCGTATCCGAGTTGCAAACATTGTTTGAAGTGATACCGATATCGATTGCGATCGCTAACGATCCTCAATGCCGTCACATCCAGGTAAACCGAGCTTTGGCTCAAATTCTAGGCATCTCCCCCGATAGGAATGCTTCCAGCACCCCAGCAGAAAATGCTCCCCCACCGCCGTTTAAAGTTTACCGTCATGGTGAAGAATTACCAGGGGAAGAATTGCCCCTGCAATACGCCACGATTCATGGTGTAGAAGTGCGGGATGCAGAAATTGATGTCGTGCGCGACGATGGGACAGTATTTAACTTATATGGGTACGCCTCGCCTTTATATGACGAACAAGGACAACCCAGAGGCGCAGTTAGTGCCTTTTTAGACATTACCGAACGCAAGCGCACCGAAGCCGCACTCAAACAAAGCGAGGAACGGTTCCGCGTCACCCAAGAACTATCCCTCGATGGCTTTACCATTATGCAAAGCGTGCGAAACGCAGCCGGAGAAATTATCGATTTTGAATGGAATTACGTCAATCCCAAAGCTGGAGAAATTCTCCAACGTTCTGCTGAAGAATTAATCGGACGGCGTCTATTGGAAGTGCTGCCGGGGAATAAAGAAAACAGCGAATTGTTTGACCGCTACGTGCAAGTTGTCGAAACAGGAACGCCCCACGATATTGAAATTTACTACGAAGCCGAAGGCATTAAAGGTTGGTTCCGCAACATGACCGTAAAATTGGGGGATGGCGTCGCGATTTCGTTTAGCGATATTACCCAACGCAAATCTGCCGAAGCCGAACGAGTCGAGTTGTTAGAAAGAGAACGCACAGCCAGGGAAGAAGCCGAGAAAGCCAACCGGATCAAAGATGAATTTTTGGCGGTATTATCCCACGAATTGCGAAGTCCGCTCAATCCGATTATGGGATGGGCGAAATTGTTGCGAAGTCGCAAGTTCGACGAAACCAAGACAGCCAGCGCCCTAGAAACTATCGAACGCAACGCCAAATTGCAAGCGCAACTAATCGAAGACTTACTCGATGTCTCCCGCATTTTACGCGGCAAATTAACTTTAAATATCGCCCCCGTTAACTTAGCAAACACCATTGCAGCCGCAATCGAAACAGTTCGCCTATCCGCCGAAGCCAAGTCAATTCAAATTCAAACCGAACTTAACCCCAATGTCGGATTAGTTTTGGGAGATAGCGGACGACTTCAACAAGTCGTATGGAACCTCGTATCTAACGCCATTAAATTTACAGCGGATGGAGGAAGAGTTGAAGTAAAACTGTCAGCGGTAATGGGTAATAGGTCATCCCATTCCCAGGCGGATCCAGGGAACGAGGGTAATGAAAACTCTTTTCTTGCACCTGACATGGGCGAGACGGGCAGGATGCCCATGCCACAAGAGATGCCCATGCCACAAGAAATCCCCATGCCACAAGAAATCCCCATGCCACAAGAAATCCCCATGCCACAAGAAATCCCCATGCCACAAGAACAACCAGCCTCTTGTGGGGTGGGCGAGACGGGCAGGATGCCCATGCCACAAGAAATCCCCATGCCACAAGAACAACCAGCCTCTTGTGGGGTGGGCGAGACGGGCAGGATGCCCATGCCACAAGAAATCCCCATGCCACAAGAACAACCAGCCGCTTGTGGGGTGGGCGAGACGGGCAGGATGCCCATGCCACAAGAAATGCCCATGCCACAAGAACGGGCAGGATGCCCATGCCACAAGAACAACCAGCCTCTTGTGGGGTGGGCGTCCCGCCCGCCCAGTCTATTGCTGCAAGATCTCAGGAACAATTACCAATTACCAATTACCAATTACCAATTACCAACTACGCTCAAATTACCGTCACCGATACGGGCAAAGGTATCAAACCAGACTTTCTTCCCTACGTGTTTGACTACTTTCGTCAAGCAGATAGCAGCACAACGCGGAAATTTGGCGGGTTGGGATTGGGACTGGCAATTGTCCGTTACTTGGTAGAATTACACGGCGGTACCGTTCGGGCAGAAAGTCCCGGTGAAGGAATGGGAGCAACTTTCAGCGTCAGACTTCCCTATCGAGTAATGAAAAATGCAGCAGCAACAACAGAAGAACCAACCAACCTGCCAACTGTTGCTACAACGCATCCATT
Organism: Microseira wollei NIES-4236; assembly: GCF_020521235.1. Lineage (GTDB taxonomy): Bacteria > Cyanobacteriota > Cyanobacteriia > Cyanobacteriales > Aerosakkonemataceae > Microseira > Microseira wollei. The sequence goes on from NZ_BLAY01000090.1 coordinate 15,540, forward strand.
GCAAGGCGTGCAAGTTTTGGCAGTCGATGACGATGGGGATATGCGCGAGTATATCGCCTTTGTGCTAAAGGAGTCTGGTGCAGAAGTAACTTTGGCAGCATCGGCAGATGAAGCGCTAAAACTTTTGCCACAAATTAAACCACACTTGCTGGTAAGCGATATTGGGATGGCAAAGGTGGATGGTTATATGCTGATGGGGCAAATTAGATCTCTCGCACCAGAAGCAGGGGGGATGGTAAAAGCGATCGCTCTCACCGCCTATGCTGGTGAATACGACCAAAAACGCGCCCATGAGGCAGGTTTCCAAATGCACCTACCCAAACCTGTTGAACCGGAACAATTAATTGATGCAATCCGGCAAATTTTGGGGATTTGGTAATTGCTAATTGCTAATTGCTAATTGCTAACTCTATTCATTGAACCATTAGCGATTAACCATTAGCTATTAGCAAACATTCTAATGTGATGTAAAAATACCTCCTTCTCCCCGATTAACTATGGCGAATTGCCGGAGCCATTGCCAAAGTTTCTGCTGCTTTTTGCATTGCTTCAATCTCCGATTGCGTCCAAAAATGAGTATCCTGGCAGTGATGAGCAATCAGCAAACCCCACAGCCTTTTCTGATTCAAAACTGGCACGGCTAAATTCGCTCGCACTCCTAAACTGCGGAGAAAATCTCGGTGACAATCGCTAATTTGTTCTGTTGCAATATCTGGAATTGCCCGTACCCTTCCTGCTTGGTACAGCGCGGCATATTCGCTGTTAAAACACTCATCCGGGCCTACCGACCCAAAGATAGAAAACTGACTGGAACTTAAAGACTCAAATGTAACGCGACCCGCCCACTCGCGATAAAAATAATATAAAACTACCCGATCTACCTTTAGCAACTCTCTTAAAGAGTTTGTTGTTTTTTGAACTAAATCATCCCGCTCTATACTAGCAACCAAACGCTCAAAAATTTGTTGCAATCCTCGCTCAAACATCAGACCTGTTAGAACTCCGAGTCAATTTTTCATGATGTAATTAACGCTTGCTAGTTATCAACTCGCTAATTGCTAATTGCTTGCTAATTGCTAATTGCTGATGCAGCATTTTTCCTAACACTAGCCATTAGCTATTAGCCATTAGCTCTAGCTTTGAGATAACTAGCAACTTGAGTTAATTATTACATACACTAGCGCCCAAATATCGATCTGTATAGAGTATTTATGCTTAGAGGGCTGGATGGCTAGACTAATGGTAGAACAAGTTGGGGAAAATTCTGTAGCGAGCGCATCACTATTTATACCCACCTACTTAGAAGCTTTTTTCCAGAATCTCTGCCAATAGAAAGATGACTGCTTGCTGATAAAGGCAAGACAATACAAAACTAATTTAGCTCGCTCTGTTTCACAGGCAACGTCTAAAGTCAACTTACCTATACAGGACTTACGCGCACCCATCCGGGTTTCTACGAAAAATCTTTGGTTTGTAAACTAGAGAGCTAGGTCGAAACAAAGGTGATGGCAAGGTTGTGCGTAAGTCCTGCTATAGTTAAATTATGAATTAAGGAGATAAAAAGTGAAAATCGGAGCGAATTATCTTGGTAACAATCGTTGTGAATTTACAGTTTGGGCACCGGCTCACGAAGATTTAGCCGTACAAATTGTATCTCCGGAAAACCGCGTCTTGCCAATGCAAAAAGACGAGCGGGGTTACTTTTCAACAATGGCAGAAAATATTGAACCGGGAACGCTTTATTATTACAAAATAGCCGGAGAAAAGGATTTTCCCGATCCAGCGTCGCACTCGCAACCAAAAGACGTACACGGCGCTTCAGAAGTAGTCGATCATACTAAAATGAACTGGACTGACCCCCAGTGGTCGGGTATTCCTTTAGAGGAAATGATAATGTACGAACTGCACGTGGGCACGTTTACACCCGCAGGCACGTTCCTGGCAATTATACCGCGCTTAAGCGAATTGCGCGAGTTTGGGGTGAACGCAATTGAAATTATGCCCGTGGCTCAATTTCCAGGCGATCGCAACTGGGGTTATGATGGGGTTTATCCCTTTGCGGTGCAAAATTCCTACGGCGGTAGCGAAGGATTGAAAAAGCTCGTAGACGCGGCGCATAAAGAAGGATTATCAATTATTCTCGACGTAGTTTATAACCACTTTGGCCCCGAAGGAAACTACACGAGTCAGTTTGGCCCTTATTTTACAGAAAGCTACAGAACTCCTTGGGGTAGGGCGATAAATTTTGACGATATTTATAGTTTCGGGGTGCGGGAATTCTTTATCCAAAACGCGCTTTACTGGTTGGAAAATTACCATATTGACGCGCTGCGATTGGATGCGATTAACGCAATTTATGACATAGGGGCGAAACACTTCTTGCAAGAATTGGCAGATCGAGTAAATGAACTTTCTATGCGGGTAGGGAGGAAACTTTATCTAATAGCCGAAAGCGATTTAAACGACGTGCGAGTAATTCGCGAAAAAGAATTAGGCGGATATGGAATAGATGCTCAATGGAGCGATGATTTTCATCACGCCTTGCATACAGTCCTGACAGGAGAACAGGGGGGATCTTATCAGGATTATGGTAGCTGCGAACAACTAGCCAAAGCTTTTAAAGAAGGCTTTGTTTACACCTGGAACTATTCGCAATATCGTCAAAGATATTATGGGAGCGATCCAGGAGATCGCTCGGGAAATCAATTTGTCATTTTCGCCCAAAATCACGACCAAATCGGCAATAGAATGTTAGGCGAGCGACTCTCGAATTTAGTTGATTTTGAAGCTGTGAAACTAACTGCGGGTGCTGTCTTCCTTTCCCCTTACATTCCGATGCTATTCATGGGGGAAGAATACGGAGAAGATTCGCCTTTCCTCTACTTTATCAGTCACACAGATGCCGATTTAGTCGAAGCGGTAAGGCAGGGAAGAAAGCGAGACTTTTCTGACTTCTATAGCGAAGGAGAATTTATCGATATCTTCAGTAAAGATGCCTTCGATCGATCTAAATTGAAATGGGAGAAACGGCAAGAAGGCAAACACAAAGTCTTGCTCGAACTGCATCAACATTTAATTCAGCTACGCCGCACAATGCCAGTTTTGAAAAATCTGGATAAGCAAAATATAGAAGCATCTGCTGTAGAGGAAGATAAGCTGATATTCCTCCGCCGCCGCGACAGTATGGGAAGCCAAATCTTCTGCATAATGAACTTCAACCAAAAAGATGTAACCTGCCAAACATCACCAGGCGGAATCTGGCGAAAGATATTAGATTCTGCCGATACTAAATGGATGGGAGCGGGTTCTAAAATGCCAGAAAAACTAATTCACGAGCAAGAAGTAACAATTTGCCCCCAAAGTTTCGCTCTTTATGAATTAGAAACATTAGCACAATGACCTCTATTCCCCTCGTTCCAAGGCTCCCGCCTCCCCTCGTTCCAAGGCTCCCGCCTGGGAACGCCGTCCCCTCGTTCCAAGGCTCCCGCCTCCCCTCGTTCCAAGGCTCCCGCCTGGGAACGCCGTCCCCTCGTTCCAAGGCTCCCGCCTCCCCTCGTCCCCTCGTTCCAAGGCTCCCGCCTCCCCTCGTTCCCCTCGTTCCCCTCGTCCCCTCGTTCCAAGGCTCCCGCCTCCCCTCGTTCCCCTCGTCCCCTCGTTCCAAGGCTCCCGCCTCCCCTCGTTCCCCTCGTCCCCTCGTTCCAAGGCTCCCGCCTGGGAACGCCGTCCCCTCGTTCCAAGGCTCCCGCCTCCCCTCGTTCCCCTCGTCCCCTCGTTCCAAGGCTCCCGCCTGGGAACGCCGTCCCCTCGTTCCAAGGCTCCCGCCTGGGAACGCCGTCCCCTCGTTCCAAGGCTCCCGCCTGGGAACGCCGTCTAGGAGGCTATGCCTCCATTTGTCAGGAGGCATAGCCTCCTGACTAACATTTCCAGGTAGAACCTGGAAACGAGAATTAAACGAGAATTAACGAGTATTAAATCTGCCAATTGGAGTCAATTAAATTATGCGGATTCCTACAGCAACTTACCGAATTCAATTCCATTCAGGATTTAAATTTGAAGCGGCAAAAAAAATTATTCCTTATCTTGTAGATTTGGGAATTACTGACATCTACGCTTCGCCAATTTTTAAAGCTAGAGCAGGCAGTACCCACGGGTATGATATAGTTGACCCGACTCAAATTAATCCCGAATTAGGGACGCCAGAATATTTTGAATCCTTAGTAAAAGAAATTAAAAAATATGACATGGGATGGGTGCAAGACATCGTTCCCAACCACATGGCATATGATAGCCAAAATGCTTGGCTAATCGATGTTTTAGAAAATGGCCACGACTCGGAATCTTTTGACTTCTTCGATATAGAATGGGAACGGGCATATGAAGATATTATATCAAATCCGGTTGCATCGGAATGATCGGCCTTTCTTGGTAATTGCTAATTGCTAATTGCTAATTGCCCCTACAGGTCGTAATTCCGATGCAACGGTCAACGATATTAAAGGACGAGTGCTTGCCCCAATGTTGGGCAATTTTTAGGGAGAATGTTGGGAAAATGGCGAGATTCAACTCAAATATGACGAAACTGGATTAAGCGTCAATTATTACAGTTTAAAATTGCCAGTCAGAGTCGAATCTTATGCCAAGTTTATCACTCAAAACTTGCGACAGTTGGCGAAGGTATTGGGAAGGCGTCATCCAGATTTTATCAAATTACTGGGGATTCTTTATCTAATTAAAAGCGCACCCGGAGAAACCAAAGGCAAAGAACGATACGACCAAATCGCCTTTGTTAAAGGACTTTTGTGGGAACTTTATACCCAAAATCCCGATGTCAAAGAATTTATTGATGGCAACGTCAAGTTTTTTAATGGAGAACCGGGTAACCCAGAGAGTTTTAACCCTCTGGATAGCTTACTAAACGAACAGTTTTACCGTCTAGCGTTCTGGAAAGTTGGGGCGGAAGAAATCAATTATCGCCGATTTTTTACGGTTAACGAATTGATTTCGGTTAAAATACAAGAAATCAAAATATTTCACAAAGCTCATGATTTGGTCAGTCAGCTAATTGAACAAGGAAAAGTAACCGGACTAAGAATCGACCACATTGACGGACTTTACGACCCAACGGAATATTTAAAGCGACTGCAAGACAAAGTGGGAGATGCTTATATTACCGTTGAAAAGATTTTGGAACTGAAAGAAAAATTACCAGAATGCTGGCCTATTGAGGGAACGAGCGGGTATGATTTTTTAAACTACGTTAACGGGATTTTCTGCAAGCGGGAGAGCGAGAAAGAGTTAACCGACCTCTACGTCAAATTTACTGGCATTAATAGTTCTTACGAGGAGCAATTTATTGAGAAGAAAAATATCATCATCGAAAAGAACTTAGCCGGGGATGTAGATAATCTGACTCAAATTTTGAGAAAGATAGCTGGTCAATCGAGGCGTTATAGCGATTTTACCATCAATGGGTTAAAACGAGCGCTGGCGGAAGTGCTGCGAGTTTTTCCAGTGTATCGGACTTATGTAAATGGAGATGGTTTGATCGAACAAGATCGCGGTTATATTCAGGAAGCGATCGCACATGCCAGAGAACGCATTCCCCTCCTAGTTAACGAATTGAATTATATCGAAAAATTGCTGCTTTTGCAATGGGAAGAATTCCTCACCGAAGAACAAAAAGCCGATCGACTTCATTTCGTGATGCGGATGCAACAGCTTAGCGGCGCTTTAATGGCAAAGGGAATTGAGGATACCTTATTCTACGTTTATAACCGACATTTAGCCTTAAATGAAGTCGGCGGACATCCGGGTAAATTTGGCATCAATATTGAATATTTACCCGAATTTAATCAACAACAAAACGTTGCTTGGCCTCACAAAATGAACGCCACCGCTACCCACGATACTAAACGCGGCGAAGATGTGCGGGCAAGATTGCAAGTGCTTTCAGAAATACCGGAAGAATGGGAAAAACAAGTGAAAACTTGCAGCGAAATTAACCTGCCCAAGAAAAGCTATGTGCGAGGAAAAGCCGTTCCGGTTCCCAATGACGAATACTTCTTTTATCAAAGTTTGTTGGGTGCGTATCCCTTCGATGAAAGCGAGAACGAATCCTTTTTAGGACGGGTTAAAGACTATATCCTTAAATCGCTCCGAGAAGCGAAGCTGCACAAGGCTTGGTTGCGCCACGATAGGGATTATGAAGCAGGATTTCTGGCTTTTGTGGAGAAAGTTTTACATACTTCTGACTCGAATCAATTTATGAAGCAGTTTCTGCCTTTCCCAAAGTGGATAGCCACCTATGGAATCTATAATTCGCTTTCCCAAACTTTGCTGAAGTATACATCTCCAGGCGTCCCCGATACTTATCAGGGAACCGAGTTGTGGGATTTGAGTATGGTTGACCCAGATAACCGCCGCCCGGTAAATTACGAACGGCGAATCGGGTATTTAAAGGAGATTAAAGAGAAAGCACAGATAGATATTCATCAACTGCTCGATGAGTTATTGTCTAATAAAGAAGATGGGCGGATTAAGCTGTTTTTAACTCACAAAGTGCTGCCAGCAAGAAAAGAGAATGTGGCAGTTTTTGAGCAAGGAGATGCGTTGGCGAGGAGCTTTGGGGATAAAATGGCGATCTCCGTCGCCCCGAGCTTCTTCACCACCCTAGTAAAACCAGGGGAATTGCCTCTAGGCGAGCAAGTTTGGGCAGATACTAAGTTGCTAATGCCCCTTGGCGTGGAGTCTACCGGGCGCGATGGGATTACCAATCAAACTATTTCTGGGGGCAATCGGGTAGCGCTCGCGCAAATTTTACAACACTTCCCCGTGGCATTGCTGATTAGTCAGGCTTAAACAAAGGGCAATCGCTCGCTTTGAATTACAAAATATACCAGCAGGGGCATCTGAATCATGAAAAATTTTTCATAGATTTTTCACCCGCGTATCACACAAACCTACGAGATTAGATACTGTAAGGCAATGAACCCTTACATCTGAGTAATCGGTAATCTTGGAGGAGATCAATCGTGAAAGCACATCTCAAAACGGTTCTGTTGCTTGGTTTTGGTAGCTTGGCAACTGTTCTGGGCGTCGCGACTTTGCCTCAAGCTGCTGTTTCTCACAACTCAAATGCCAGTATGGAAGTCGTTCAGGCGGCGACAGAACCGTTATCAGAACGGGAGATTCAAATCGCTCAAGCACCCAGAGGGAATGCTTTGGCAGCAGAGTTGCAGGGTAAACCAACTATCGTCAAAATCTATGCCGACTGGTGTTCTGCCTGCCAGCGCCTCAGACCTGTGACGAATTCATTGCAGCAGCAATTCAAGGGCAAGGCAAATTTCGTTGTGTTTGATGTGACAAATCGCACCACCACTCAGGCAGCAGAAGCCAGAGCCAGACAGTTAGGCTTGAGCAATTTTCTGGCAGCGCACCGCGCCCAAACATCCACCATTGCGGTGATTAATCCCAGTAATGGGCAGATTTTCCGACAATTTCGCTACAACTTCAATCAGCAACAATACGTAAACGCGATTAACCAAGCGATCGCTCGCATCAGTGCGCGTTCATAGCAAATCGAAGGCTCGTTTTCAGTCAACCGATTCTCTCGCTCCCTATTGCTGCCAAATTAACGGAGTTAACCCATCATGGCTCAGTCTATTTCGCTGCATCAAACCCTTGACATCGGTGAGGAAAAATCAATTTTGGTCAAGTTTGTTGCGCCCCATTGTAGTGGTTGTGTGACGATCAAACCGCTCTTGGAGCAACTGACACGGGAACAAAGCGAAGTTTTACATCTGGTGGAAATTGACATTACCGAAGAGCCAGAATTGGCGATGGAACTGGATGTCAGAAGCGTGCCTACAGTTGCGTTGTTTAAGCAAGAGCAAGAATTGGGGCGACTGGTTGGATTGCAACCCAAGAAACATTACGCGAACTTAGTGCAACAGGCTGTTTAAAAGATGCCTTTTTCCTCAGGACTGACGCATCGATCCCCCCTAGCCCCCCTTGCCCAGGGGGGAACCTGACAGCTCCCCTTGCCCAGGGGGGAACCTGACAGCCCCCCTTGCCCAGGGGGGAACCTGACAGCTCCCCTTGCCCAGGGGGGAACCTGACAGCCCCCCTTGCCCAGGGGGGAACCTGACAGCCCCCCTTGGCATTGGGGGTTGGGGGGATCGGCATGTGAGACATTGGGTGCATAAGTCCTGTTCCTGATTCTCAGGATTTGATATTTGAGCCGTTAAATGCGTCAGGGCGAAGCATCACCAAAGATTTTCTCATCAATGCTTCACCCCTACTTTCCCCCTACACCAATCTGGAGAACTGGCGATGAAATCCGAACGTACTGCTCACGAAACCTCTCTGGAAATGCCCCGCACGCGCCGCAAACTTGCTTTCACTGGCAAAACGCTATTCTACGGTGGGCTGTTTCTGGGAGCGATCGCACTAACTTTAATCTCGCCTCATCTTTCAGGCTGGTATCTTTATCTCACAGAACTTGTTGGGCAGGTTCAAAATCCTTATCACCAATGGCTGGAAGAGCAAAATCTCAGCAATCCCTTGGTTCTGATTCCATTAGCATTTATTGGCGGATTAATTGCCAGTATTTCTCCCTGCATTTTGTCACTCCTGCCCGTTAACTTGAGCTATATCGGCACGTTGAAAATTACATCTCGTCGGGCAGCGTTTGCCAAAGCAGGATTTTTTGTTCTGGGTGTCGTTACTGTGTTCAGTTTGTTTGGGCTGTTTGCATCCTTTGCCGCAGCAGTGTTAGTCGATTATCGCGGCTATTTCCACGTCGTTGTCGGTGCAATCATTTTGGTCATGGGGCTAAGTTTCGCCGGATTGATTCACCTGCCTTTGCCTCAACCTAAGGCTTCTGTATCGGCGGCGGGTCCCTACGGAGTGGGGTTAACCTTCGCTTTGGTCAGTTCTCCCTGCTCCAGTCCGGTTCTGTTTGCTGCGATCGCTGCTGCCGCTGCCACTGGCTCCCAATTGGTAAGCGTGGCAACACTCGTAAGTTACGGATTGGGATACACAGCCATCATCTTCTTTGCCAGTCTGTACGCTGGATTGGTCAAGCAAAGCCGGGTGCTTCTGGGTCAATCCGACTGGGTGATTCGCGTGGGCAGTGCCGCCCTGATTCTGGCGGGCGGATTCTATCTGATCAACGGTATTCGCTGGTTCTTTTAATAACCCAAGTTGCTAGTTATAACTTGTGACAGCGGTAATTGCGAGCTTGCAAGCTTGCTCGCTTGCTAATTGCTAATTGGGTTAACAGGCTTTTGCCTTCTTGACAACTACCCATTAGCCATTAGCGATTAGCCATTACCAGTACCGCTTGATGTAACTAGCAACTTGCGTTAATAACAGATAACTCTGATACCTTTTTCTTGACACTCTGCGCCATAAATCGACGCAGATTCTTGCCTCTACAGACTCCTCTCGCCAGGAGAGGAATCCAACATCGGCGTTCAGGGGTGTGCCCAGCACCCCATCCTCTAAACCAGATACAGCTATAACCTGCTTCACAGAACTTGGCTAAACTTGCTTAAAGTTCACCATTCAACCAGAAACAGTTTTTGGAGGGTCTGCTTCCTGCTTCAACCTTTGGGAGTCGGCTCCTTCTTGTCCACAGGCGTTGAGTGCAGACTTTGCCAGCCGTACTATACCAACAAGTATAACTGGGATCCAGCACCAGTCAATTTTTGCCGCTTTGGAGCTTTGAAACTTACCTAAAATAGCCAAGTTTAGATAAGTTTAGGAAAGAAATTCGTTATGCAAGTCTACCTCTCTACTCGTATGGTTAATGGTATTGTAGAGGCGGGTTTTACCAATCAATCTGTGGCAGCACGAGATATTTCGTTAAACCCGCCCCTACTTTGATGCCAAGCGAATTGTGTTGATAAACCCGCCCCCCGCGCGATGCCCATGCCAGGGGACATGATATGCATGACAAAATATACCAGTAGGGGCACGGCATATTAAACATTTCGATTCCACGATAAACGTTAATTATGCCGTGCCCCGCTGTCGCTTTGTAGCTGTGAATACAAACTGATTTAACATTAGACCTGTTGCGGTATGAAAAAATTTTTTCCAGATGTTTATTAATCTCTTACTTTAGTTATTTGACGAAGGAAGAAGTACGACCAGTTAATTTGTGAATAACTTCTCTCAATGAGATGTATTCCAGCTTGCCTTATGAAACAAAAATTGGGGAATTAAACTCTTCAGGGCTGACGCAGCGGCAATACCTGTTGCTAACAATAATCTAATGGTTAATTCTGCGTCAGCCCTGATTTTTTCACCCGTTATTGCCTTTGAATTAGGCGGTAGATTCCCTATGGCAAGCGTTTTGATTCTCGCGATTGACTAGCAATTCGCATTCGCTAAATCGAGGAAGTCAGTAAAATACATGACAACAAAATTTCCCAAATTTAGCCAAGACCTTGCTCAAGACCCGACTACCCGTCGAATCTGGTACGGAATTGCAACGGCTCACGATTTTGAAAGCCACGATGGCATCACCGAAGAAGGTCTTTATCAAAAGATTTTTGCCACTCACTTTGGGCACGTGGCAATAATTTTCTTGTGGACTTCTAGCCTTCTATTCCACGTTGCTTGGCAAGGTAACTTTGAGTTATGGATTAAAGATCCGATCAATGTGCGTCCCCTCGCCCACGCGATTTGGGACCCCAGTTCGGCAAACCGGCAATTGACGCATTCACCCAAGGCGGTGTCAGCTATCCGGCTAACATTGCTTACTCTGGCGTCTATCACTGGTGGTACACCATCGGGATGCGGACGAATAACGACCTGTATCAGGGTTCAGTGTTCTTGCTGCTGCTGGCTGCACTTTTCTTGTTCGCGGGTTGGTTGCACCTACAGCCCAAATTCCGCCCTAGTTTAACTTGGTTTAAGAGTGCGGAACCTCGGCTCAATCACCACCTGGCAGGGTTGTTTGGCGTTAGTTCTTTAGCTTGGACGGGTCACCTAATTCACGTGGCGATTCCCGAATCTCGCGGCATTCACGTGGGTTGGGAGAATTTCTTGAGGATGCGACCGCACCCGGCGGGTTTAGCGCCGTTTTTCACGGGGAATTGGGGAGTTTATGCCCAAGATCCGGATACGCTCGAACATGCTTTTGGTACGTCCAATGGCGCTGGAACTGCGATTTTGACGTTTTTGGGCGGCTTCCATCCCCAGACGCAATCTTTGTGGCTGACGGATATGGCGCACCATCACTTAGCGATCGCAGTCATCTTCATTATCGCCGGACACATGTACCGGACAAACTGGGGGATTGGTCACAGCATCAAAGAAATGCTCAACTCCAAAAATTTCTTTGGCACTCCAGTTGAAGGTCAGTTTAACCTGCCCCACCACGGACTGTACGACACCTATAACAATTCGCTGCACTTCCAGTTAGGAATTCACCTCGCTGCTTTGGGAGTCGCCGCGTCGTTGGTAGCGCAACACATGTATTCGCTGCCGCCTTACGCCTTCATCGGGTTTGACTATACCTCTCAAGCATCCCTATACACCCATCACCAGTACATTGCAGGCTTTTTGATGGTGGGTGCATTTGCCCACGGTGCGATTTTCTGGGTGCGGGACTACGACCCAGAACAAAATAAAGGCAACGTTTTAGATCGGGTGCTGAAGCATAAAGAAGCGATAATATCTCACTTATCGTGGGTGTCGCTCTTTTTGGGCTTCCATACATTAGGTTTATACGTCCACAACGACGTCGTGGTCGCCTTTGGCACCCCAGAAAAGCAAATTTTGATCGAGCCGGTGTTTGCTCAGTTCATCCAATCAGCGCACGGTAAGCTGCTGTATGGCTTCGACACGCTGCTGTCTAACCCAGATAGCATTGCGACAACGGCTTGGCCCAACCACGGTAACGTTTGGTTACCAGGCTGGCTGGATGCGATCAATCGCAGCACCAACACGCTGTTTTTGACGATTGGACCAGGAGATTTTCTGGTACATCACGCTTTCGCACTCGGTCTGCACACGACTACCCTAATTTGCGTCAAGGGTGCGTTGGATGCTCGCGGTACCAAGCTGATGCCCGATAAAAAAGACTTCGGCTTCACCTTCCCTTGCGATGGGCCAGGGCGCGGCGGCACTTGCCAAACTTCGGCTTGGGAGCAGTCTTTCTACCTCGCCATTTTCTGGATGCTCAACACGATTGCCTGGGTAACTTTCTACTTCCACTGGAAACTGCTGGGCATCTGGCAAGGGAATGTGGCACAGTTCAACGAGTCTTCAACCTACCTCATGGGCTGGTTCCGCGACTACCTCTGGCTGTACTCGGCGCAAACAATCAACGGATACAACCCTTACGGTACGAGTAACCTGTCGGTCTGGTCTTGGATGTTCCTGTTCGGACACTTGGTTTGGGCAACTGGCTTCATGTTCCTGATTAGCTGGCGCGGTTACTGGCAAGAGTTGATTGAAACTCTCGTCTGGGCGCACGAACGCACGCCGCTGGCGAACCTGGTGCGCTGGAAGGATAAGCCCGTTGCTTTGTCCATCGTCCAAGGTTGGTTGGTGGGTTTAGTTCACTTCACAGTTGGCTTTGTCCTCACCTTCGCAGCATTCCTCATCGCCTCCACTGCGGGTAAATTCGGTTGATTTTGTCGCGGTTGACACTCCGCCCCATTCCGGATGGCGGATTCTTGCATCTACAGATTCCTCTCACAAGCAGAGGAATCTTTCATCAAGTTCGGGGCTGTGCCAAACAGCCCTTCTAAATTTTTATTAATAACTCAAGTTGCTAGTTATCTCTCTGGGAGCGGCTAATGGCGTTCCCAGGCAGGAGCCTGGGAACGAGGCTAATGGCTAATGTCAGTAAAAATCCTATATTAGCAATTAGCAATTAGCAATTAGCAACGGCCTTGTTTATAACTAGCAACTTGCGTTAATATATAAAACTTTATAAAACCTTTAAAAAATCGGCTTTTTTAAAGCTTACATAAATAAGAAAAGTCGGAAAAGTCGGAACTTTAGGGAAATTGCAGAGATTTGGGCATTAATTCGGTAAAAGGTGGCGAGTATATACGCAATCCTTCAAGCGGAGATTGGGTGAAGTAAAGCACCACCCAACACAAAAAATAAAACAGTTAGGTAGTTTTCCTGAAAGCCACCTAACAAGCTTTTAATGCGAAATAACAAACACCTTTAATGACCTACCCAAAACCACCCATAATATCGTGTCCGGTTGCATCGGTTGCGTTTGGAGAGCTGGGGGAGCAAAGGGGATGGGGGAGCTGGGGGAGAAAAAACGCTTTTTCGCACAATCAACTATACACAACTGATCTCTCGCGGACATGATATAACTCAAACCTCCACCGCCCCTGCTAAAAGCCTAGAAATCAACGCTTCCCGTCAATTCACCCCCTGGTTGTTCGAGCAAAATCTCAGTCTTGCCTTCACCACAATTCAAGCGGGAAAGCTATTTTTCATCGGCTGGCAACCTGACGGGCGACTCTCCGTATTCGAGGACATGATATGACGCCGTGCTACTAGGGCAAACCCCCTTCGCTTGCACCCTGAAGGGCTTTAGCCTGGGGGGCTGAAATTTTGTACCTAAAGGTACAGATGAACTTGCCTCGCTCCATTCCCAGGGCAGAAGACAGGAGAAAAAAATAGCGGGTTTTTTAGATAAATATTCTCGTTTTAAGCATTGGGAGATGAGCGCGCTTCATCGCTCAAAAAACTTTATGCCCAACAAAATTGAATTCAAATTATTTGCACCTCACAACAAAAGTGTCAGTAGTCAGGAAACAAGGCAAAAGTCTACAACCCGCCCGGAAATAAATTTCCGGGCTAATAGCTGAAGTCGGTTAAAACAGACTAAATGTAATCAAACCAGTTTGTTTTAACGGAATTGAGCTACTCGCTGTGGGAATAAATTCCCTGGCGGGTTCAATATTTTTGCAAGAGGTTTAGATAAACAGTCGATTATTGCATAGATGGCTGGTCAAACACACCCCGTCGCCCCTACACAACAAACTAATTAACGCAAGTTGCTAGTTATAAACAAGGGCGTTGCTAATTGCTAATTGCTAATTGCTAATCTAGGATTTTTACTGACATTAGCCATTAGCCTCGTTCCCAGGCTCCTGCCTGGGAACGCCATTAGCCGCTCCCAGAGAGATAACTAGCAACTTGAGTTAATTAACCAAAAATGCCCCAATTTTGAATACCCTGCTGGCTAAAGATTTCTCCAGCACGATTAATTTCTTCATCGGTCCCATCTACGATGACTAAATAACCCAAGTTGCTAGTTATAACTTGTGACAGCGGTAATTGCTAATTGCGAGCTTGCTAATTGCTAATTGCTAATTGGGTTAACAGGCTTTTGCCTTCTTGACAACTACCCATTAGCCATTAGCGATTAGCCATTACCAGTACCGCTTGATGTAACTAGCAACTTGCGTTAAATAGTAACCTTGGATCAGGCGATCGCTATAAGTTCTCGCTTGCGGTTCTTCAATACCCAACTCAGTCAGTGCTTTAACTAAACCACCGATATTTGCAGCACTCATAGCACTACCTGCCACACCAGTAAGCAACGCTACGCCGAGGCTACCAGCGGCTAGGATGGGGCCGATACCGGGAAGGGCTAAACTGGTCAAACCGACTAAAATAGTGCCCCAGGTAGCACACGTGACGGCGTCTCCTAGGACTGCGGTTGTGGACTCTACATCTCGATTGCCGATGCGATCGCTCATTGTAACACCGCTAAGTTGAGCGTTTTCTTCGGCTTGCTTGGCAATGACGGAAACGTTGTCCATTGGAGGGCCGGAAGCTTTTAATTCATTTATTGCTTGCTCTGTGGCTTTACGGCTGGGGAATATTCCAAAAGCACGTTTTTTAGCGATCGCAACCATATTTTCCTCCTGCTGCCATGTCAGACTCATATTAAAACTTTCGTCTTTTATTAATATTTTTTTGATTAACTTTATACGTTTCATCCCTCTAGCGATGTAGCCTACGACCTCAGCAATTGACCGCAAGCACGCATCAACAAAATTCCCTGGCAAAGTGGGGTTTAGCCAACATTTTATCCAGCACAAATATCGGTCTTAAGAAAGGGTGATATTTTGACACTATAGATAGACATTATCGCTGGAATGGGTCGTTAATATGAAGGCGTAACAAAGCGTAATCTAGCGGTAAAAAGGCGTGCAATCAATCAAATTTACCTCGGTATCTGTGGATGAAGAATCTATTAAAGGACTGGCGATCGCTGTTTCCATGATTAGTTTATGGGCGATTAGTCTAATTTTTCTACTCTCCGTCGCTCTGGCGCAAGTTCCTATTTTTTGGATAGGGGGTGCTGTTGTTTTACAAACCTTTTTATATACAGGTTTATTTATTACGGCTCACGATGCCATGCATGGGGTGGTTTATCCTAAAGACCCCATAATTAATAACTTTGTAGGGACAGTATCCTTATTAGTTTATGGACTATTTTATTACAAATAATTGTTGAAAAAGCATCATTTGCACCATCGCTTTCCTTCTAGCGAAAAAGATCCAGATTTCCACGACCTCAAGCACAAAGACTTTTTAAGCTGGTATCTCTATTTTATGAAAAATTACTGGAGTTGGACAAGACTAATGGGGATGGCTTTAATCTTCATTATTCTTCATTTTGCGCTCCAGGTTCCCATCGCCAACATGGCTTTATTTTGGATAATTCCTTCACTTTTGAGTTCGGTGCAACTGTTTTATTTTGGCACCTTTTTGACCCACCAAGAGCCAGAAGAGGGATATACAAATCCTCATCGCGCCAAAAGTACTTCATTTCCCGTTTTCTGGTCGTTTATCACTTGCTATCATTTTGGCTACCACGAGGAACATCACCAATATCCTAATGTTCCTTGGTGGAAGTTACCCGAAGTGCGTGAACGGCACAACTGTTAGTGGATAATTTACCTAGATTCAGCCGAGTGCGATGCAGATCTGCTCGGCTAATAGCAACAAACGAAAAGGTTTGGCGAAAACAGCAGCAACTTCCAAATTGGCAAAGTTTTCTCGCTCTAATTGTTGGGCTTTTGCTGTTCCCAAAATGACTGGAATTGCCTGAGTTTTTGGGTTGGTTTTGAGTTGTTGCAAAGTCGATCGTCCATCCAGATACGGCAGCATCATATCTAACAAAATCGCATCTGGTTGATGCTGGATAAGTCCTGCTTAAAGTAAAGTGCTACTGGCAATCTGATACAAGGATTGTAAAGTTATTCCATCGGTGGGATACTGAGCGATTCGCCACCCCAAAATCAACTTGAAATCCCTGAGTATCGGGTGCTGTAAACACTTGTGTTCGCAACGCAGTTAAGAGATCGGAGATGCGATACGTGCTGACGCACACGCTGCTGACTGGTGAGACACTGCAACAACATATCCACTAGCGCTTCATCGTCCTCAATTAGCAGAATCCTCATTGCTAATTTCTTCGCTAGTTTTTCCCGATATATAGCATTTTTCCCGATTGAGCGATTAGCCATTAGCCATTAGCCGTAACAAGTTTCAATCATTGTCATAATTTCATCAAAGCAGAAATTATATACCAGCGTACTCAATTCTTTTGCTAAACTTCTGTGAGTAGAAGGAATTTGATCGAGCAGTTGGGAAATCATATCCCCATCAACTGCGAGCGCTGCTTGATACAATTGTTCAATCCATTCTGAAGGCATTTCTGCAATACCATCAAGTGGCTCGATTTGACTGTTAGCTGGAGTTAGAGAGTTTTCTACTGGTGGCTGTTCGTAAATATATTCCACTCCCAAATATTGAGCCAGTTTATCAAAAATCACTTGTTCTCTAAAAGGTTTGCGGACAAAGTCATCGCATCCCGCTGCAAAAACATTGGCTTGTTGTTCTTCAAACCCACTCGCGGTTAAAGCAATAATGAAAGTATTAGGAAAGTAATTTTCCTCAACAGCTGCCACAGGCGAGACGCCTGTGCTGCGCTGCTCAACAGCTGCCACAGGCGAGACGCCTGTGCTACGCTGCATGGCTTTAATTTGCCTAGTAGCTTCGTAGCCGTCCATTAGAGGCATTCGCATGTCCATCCAGATTAGATGAGGATGCCACTGCTGCCAAATTGCGATCGCTTCTTCTCCATTCGCCGCACTTCTCGTTTCAAATCCCACCGTTTGCAGCAATCGTAATAGTAATTGGCAATTTTCTTGCCGGTCATCAACAACTAAAATGCGGTATAATGGTTGATTTGGAGCCAGTTGAATTACTCGCCCTTTGGTCGTAGGTTGGGCAATAATTTCCCCGGCTTTAGCTAACGTGACTGGCAGATGAAAAGTGAAAATCGACTCTTCACTCAAGACGCTATTGCAATGGATATTTCCTCCCATTAGTTGCACGTATTGTCTGCTAATTGTCAATCCTAAACCAGTCCCTTCTTTTGATTTAATTCCGCTTTCGGTTTGGACAAAAGGTTGGAAGAGGCGATCCATTTCTTCGGGGGCAATGCCTTTGCCGGTATCTTCTATTTCAAAAAATAGTTGAGGGTTAACGGTTGGCGAACTGTCAACAAATGCCCGCAAGGTGATGCCTCCGGTTTGGGTAAATTTAACCGCATTTCCCAATAAATTAATTAACACTTGCCGCAATTTACCTTCATCGGTGACAACAACTTGCGGCAAGTCGGGGGCGATATCAAACTCCAGGAATAATTGCTTGCTTTGGGTGCGAATTTGAAACATTTCTTGCAAGGTTTCTAATAAAAAATGCAAGTTAAATGGAGCCGGATTTAAAACGATTCGCCCTGCCTCAATTTTGGACATTTCTAACACATCATCGATCAGAGCGAGCAAGTGTTCGCCGCTGCGGTTAATAATTCCCAGGAATTCTTGCTGACGGGAGGTGATGGCGGGGTCTCGTTCCATTAATTGGGAAAAACCGAGAATGGCGTTTAGCGGCGTGCGGAGTTCGTGACTCATATTTGCTAAGAAAATACTCTTAGCTTTGCTGGCATTTTCGGCGGCTTCTTTGGCAACTTTTAAAGCAGATTCGGCTTGATGTCTGGCGCGTCCGATGGCGATGAGTTCTCCTACCAATCTGACTAAATTAATATCTTCTTGACTCCAATTTTTGGCAAACCGCATGGCATCTGCACCGATATAACCGACCACTTTGCCAGCGTGAATCATGGGGACATTCAGGCAAGATTTAATCAATTGTGTTTCAAAAGATGCTCGGATTTCTGTTGCGTCTGGTGGCAGTTCGTCTAGATTAGAAAGCGCGACGATTCGACCGTTAAGCATCTGGTTATTCAACCAAGAACAAACGTTAATAGAAGCCTCAGTATTCTGATGGCAATTGCCAAAAAATTGAATTCCAGCCGCACACCAATCGTAAAGCAAGCGGTATCGTTCTTGGTTTTCTGCATACTCAAAAATGCAGAGGCGTTCGGCATTGATGAACTTAGCGATCGCTGCTAATGTAAAATGAATCGCCGCCTCTGCATCAGAGTCGATAAACTGCCTGGAAATACTGCTGAGCATGCTATCAATTTGGGCGCGACGCTGGAGTGCGGCTTCAGCTTGTTTGTGCTTGATGCCTAATGCAATTTCTCTAGCTGCAAAGTGCAATGCTTCCAGGGTAGATTCGGTTAATTCTGATTTGGAAAAAATCACCAGCATTCCTAATATTTCTGACTCTAACATCAGGGGATAGCTGGCAGCAGCAACAATTCCCTCGCGCTGCACCCAATTCGGATTGACAATGGCTCGATTTTTGAGGATGGCGTTATTTCTAGAAAGCTTTGGCGATTGATTGGGGAAGAATTTGTGAAAAGGGACGCGATTGTAAGCAGCATTGGAGCGAGTATCGCTTCCTGCATTCGCTTGTAACTCGAAGATATTTTCTGTGGCGTTGATCGTCCAAATGCGCGCGCAAGTAATATTTAAATGTTTGACTGTCGCCTTGGCACAGCGATTGAGCATGACTAATAAACTATCGCTCATTCCGAGGGCGCTACCGACATCGGCGCGAAATGCGGCTAGACTTGCGCGTTGTGCTAAAGCAGCTTCTGCAGATTTGCGCTCGCTCAAATCTTGCACAATCGCTTGGACGTATTTGTTCGCGCCTACATCCACTGCTGTTAAACAAACTTCTGCCGGAAAATCCACCCCATCCGCGCGACGGTGCATCCATTCAAAAGTATAATTGCCTTTTTCTAAAGCTAACCCGATCGTTTGATTGGCAAGTGTATAAGCATCTTCACCATTTGGCTGGATGGGAGATGAAAATAGAGAAACATGCTTGCCAATCATTTCTGCACGAGAACAGCCAAAAAGTCGTTCTGCTGCACTATTACAATCCACAATTCCCGTCGCACTTCCCAGTACAATTGCAGAACTAATCGATTCGTAAAGCGCCCTTAATCTCGCTTCAGAAAGTCGCAACGCTTCTTCTGCCTGAATTCGCTCTGTAATATCGGTGATTGTGGCTAACGCGCCTATAAACTCTCCTTTCTCGTTTTGAAGTGGATTGCCAGAGACAATTGCCCACAAATCAGAGCCATCTTGGCGACGGAATTTAAAATCGTGTTGTTCTTCAATTCCTTGACGACGACGTTCTAGATATTGGGATGCGATCGCAATGTATTCTTCATCCATAAAATTAAATATTGGCTGACCGATGGTTTCAGCCACCTTATAACCCAGTAGATCGGCCATTTTAGGATTGACAAAAGTAGTAATCCCATCCGCGTCAATTTCCCAGATTCCTTCTTGTGCCGTTTCGATAATTTGACGATATCGTTCCTCACTTTCAGCTAAAGCAGCTTCGGCGGATTTGCGAGCAGTAATATCGGTATAAATTACCGTCGCCATCCAACAATTTGCCGCTGCATCTCGCTCAGGGCTAAAGCTAAAAGCAAACCAGCGCAATCTGCCATCCGGGTGGTTGTACCGATACTCGCCTTCGCCAGCTTCCCCGACAAAAACAGATGCAACACCTTGTTGATTGAGAACTGCCAAATCTTCCGGCACTATGCGCGATCCAAAAATATTTTTGTCAGCAATTATCGCTTCTGGTACATAGCCCCAAAGCTGAATACTGGCAGGAGAACAATATTCAAATTCCCATTCACCATCATCATAAATCCTCACTCTAGAGATGACAGCCAACGCCCGATTAAGAATTGTTGTGAGTCTGGTTTCTGAAGCGATTAAGGCTGCTTCGGCACGTTTCTTGTCGGTAATATCAATTGAAATTCCCGTTGTTCTCCAACAGTCTGTCGCATCATCTCGAACCGAACTCAAAGTCAGGGAAATCCAGCGCAGACTTCCATCTGGATGGAAATAGCGATACTCGCATTCATAAGTGCGTTCGGTAAAAATATAATCAAAGACATTTTGCAGCATTTCTTGCCAGTCATCCGGGTGCATCCGCGATGCAAACAAGTATTGATCTGCCATTAATTCTTCAGCAGTATAACCCCAAACCCAAACACATCCCTGTGAATGATATTCGACTTCCCATTCCCGATTGCTGTAATTGCGGTAATGGCTAACAGCACCACGCGCACTGCTGAGAATCATATTGAGTTTCGCTTCTGATGCTTTTAAAGCTTCTTCTGCTTGTTTGCGTTCGCGCAGCGCAGCTTGCTGTTCGCTTATATCCAGCCCTACACCAACAATTACTTTTTTACCATTAGCATCTTGCGCTAAAGCAAGATTACTAATATGCCATGCCCAAGTACCATCTTTATATTGAACTCGATACTCAAGTCCAGAATACTTTTCACCCGTTGTTAACACTTGGTTGAAAGCATCTAAAGCCTTTTGCACGTCATCAGGATGCACGGCAGGCATGTAATTACCTACCAGTTCCTCCCAAGAGTAACCCATGACATGCAAAACATTAGGAGAAACGTAGGATACCAACCCATCCGGGTAAACGATAAACATCAAATCGTTAACGTTCTCGACAATGGTGCGGAACTTAAATTCACTTTCTCGCAACGCTTCTTCTGCTAGTTTCCGTTCGGTGATATCCCACCCACTCGCAACGATCAGCAAGTTTCCCTCTTCATCTCGTAAAGTAGATGCGTTAAAAAGATGCCATCTCCAACTGCCATTTTTATGTCTGACGCGGTGTTCAACTCCTAATTGTTTTTCCCCTGTTGTTACGACTCGGTTGAAGGCTTCCTGACACTTGGATATGTCATCGGGATGGACGAAGGGTTCCAAAGATCGACCCTCCATTTCATCCGGAGTATACCCTAATAAATCTGAAACTTTAGGCGAAATGTAGCATAACTTTCCCGTTGCAGTGTCGATCAGGACAAAGATATCATTGGCATTTTCTACGATGGCGCGCAACTTGGCAAAGCTGGCTTTTAATGCGGCTTCGGTGCGTTGGCGATCGTCCCCAATCGCGCTCCAGCTACCAGAAATTTCCAGCACAGAAACCGGGTTTCTTCCAGACGGCTGAAATTCATACTCGGTAATTTCGTACTCCCCCTGAGTCACTTTGCTACTGGGTTTCCAGGCTCTACGAACGGTTTTTCGGGCTTTTGGCAGCGGTAGCAACTCTAATAACTTGTGTCCGATGATACTGCTGTGCGGGCGTTCGACCAATTGTTCAAACGACGCATTGCACCACTGCACTTGCTTGCGTGCATTGGAGAAAACGACGGCTGGCGCGATCGCATCCAACGCCACTTGCATTTGTTCCACCAACACAGCTAAATTCGCGGTCATTGCACACACCCCAGCTACCGTTACGTTTTACCGAACCAGAGGCAGAGCCTCTCGGCACTCGTTCCCAGGCAAGAGCCTGGGAACGAGATCTCCGAGGATCCGCCTCCGGATGTTGCGTTTTATTACAAGTTGCGGTTCTTCCCTACTTCTTCCCGATTCTTCCCTAATTTTATAACCGTAGAACTACAGACACCACTTAAATTACTTTAAGAGAAAATTAAATGATTCCTGAAAAAATAGCGACATTTTTGCAGGCTGTTACCAGAATTATGGGTAATTCCCCGCAACAGCGCCGCTTTGACAGCAATTATAAAGCGACTGCCAAAAAATTATCAATCTCCCTCATGGGGGTTGCGATAGTTGCATTTGGCACATCGGCTGCTGCCCAAGCCGCGACTTTCGTATCTACAAATGACGATTTACGCAAGTTGCAAGCGGAGCGGTTGCGTTCACAGATATCGCTATATCTGATACTGGAAAGCTATTCGGAATTAGCTTCAGCGAGTTGTAAGAAGTTGATTTGAATAAGTTGCTAGTTATCTCTCTGGGAGCGGCTAATGGCTAATGGCTAATGGCGAGATTGGTAAAAATCCTATATTAGCAATTAGCAAGCTTGCAAGCTTGCAACGCCGATAACTAGCAACTTGCGTTAGTAGTGGGGATTTAGTATTTGATGCTGCTCATCGATTCTTGGCGATTTCTAAAGGCGGGCAATAGGGAAACGATCGCTTGTATTCCATCGATATAACCAATTCTACTTACCTCGTTCTTGGGGATGGCAACATTGGTTTTAAACATGTGTTTGGCTTGACCTTCGAGAATGGGAATTTGTTTGGATATACGAGAGATCGCCAACAAATTTCCATCAATACCGTCACCGGACAAGGTACATTTGTTCGCAACATCACCGGCACAAACAGCGAAATTTGGGGTGCAACTTACCAAGCGCCCAAGTCGGATACTGAGAAAAGCGTACCGCAACCGAGTACGGTATTGGGATTGCTAGGCGTTGCAGCGATCGCAGCAAGTTCGCGACTGAAGCGGAAAGAACATCCGGCTTTCTAGTGGTTCGTAGTTGCGCTAAGCGGGAAGACAGCGCAACTACAAGCTTAAAGATTTTTATTTGAGATGGCTCGCGTCATTGCATTATTAGTGTATAATTGTTATCTTTGTGAATCAACTCGCCTGTTTGTGGGCGAAACAAAGGTAAAAAAGCAGCTAATCTGGCATTGATTGGGGAGATATATATGGCATCTATCAGCAATTTAGTCAAAGAAGCTTTAACGACAGGATATCTGACAGTGAGCGCGGAAAACAAATTGCGCTCGCTCCTGAGAACTAAATACCCATCGGAAGATTTAATCGCGTTTATGGAGTTGCAACAAGCAGCAATGAACGGTTGGGTAAAACAAGAGTCTCGCGAATTATTAAATCGTCAGCAAAATTATCCTTGTTATTTTAATTGAACTGGCGCGATTCAGAAACCCGGTTTGTTTAAGAAACCGGGTTTTCCATTCTTTTGATCGCACCGGAGGGACAAGGCATCGGAAAAACTTGGCGCGGGGGATAAAACTTACTGATGCCTTGTCCCTACGACTCAAAATTTTCCATTCTTCCCATCGCACTGGAGGGACACGGCATCGGAAGAAGTTTGAGCGGGGGATAAAACTTACTTTAGCCTTAGTCCCTACCACAAATTGGATGGAAACCTTAGGCAAACACCAAAGTTTCTCGGAAAAATCGTCGCTTTGTCACGAGAGATATACGCAGAAACAAAGGTGATAGGTTCGGTAAGTCCTTTGAAAGCAATCTGATCTAATGATTCAAGCAGACCAAGCTTCCCGGAAGTCGGCATAAAGCGTCAATCCACCATCTATAAACAGCGTTTGTCCGGTAATATAAGCCGCTTCATCTGACGCTAAAAAAGCCACTGCTGCCGCCATTTCTTCTGAAGTACCAGCTCGCCCCATCGGAATGTGGCTTTCTACAACTGCCTTCTTTTGGGGGTCATCTATCCAATCTTGATTAATCGGCGTAATAGTCGCGCCTGGGGCGATGGCGTTGACGCGAATGCCTCGGTTTGCATATTCCAATGCCAATGTTTTAGTCAGATTTTCCATCCCGCCTTTACTGATGGAATAGCTGACATACATCGGTCTGGGAATAATTTCGTGAACGCTGGAAATATTGATAATAATCCCTCGACTGTTTTGGGATAGAAAGTGTTTGATAGATTCGCGGGCGCATAGATAAGCACCCCGCAGGTTGACTCCAATCACCCGGTCAAAGTCTGCTGTGGGAATTTCGTGAGATGGGCATTCGATTTGAATTCCGGCATTGTTGATCAAAATATCTAAACTGCCAAATTTCTCAACTACCGTATTGACCATTCTGATAATGTCTTCTTCCTGAGAGACATCGCCTTGAATTAACAGAGACTTAACACCACAATTTTCGATGTCTCCACATGCCTTTTGCATCGCCATTTCTTCGGTATCTTCCGCCCCTTCCGGACTGGAACGATAGTTGATGGCAATGTTGCAACCTTCTTGGGCAAGGCGGATAGCTATTGCCTGACCGATGCCCGAACTTCCGCCTGTAATTAGGGCATTCTTATTTTTCAATCCTTTCATGTTGTTTCTCCCAGTAATAGAAAAGAAATGCTAATTGCTAATTGCTAATGGGAAATTGCAAGTTTATCGCAAATTTTCTGGAACTTTTTCAGGCACGACCCAGTAATAAAGCGTGTGCTGGCGGTCTCCTTCTGATTCCATTTGCACTACCCGCTCTGGTTTCCAGTCGCCCATTGTGTAATTGTGGGAGACAATACGAGTACCGGGTTTGAGTTCTTGCAACAACTTGGGTCGCAGTCTTAAATTGACATCTTGCAGCAGATATAGCGTGACTACAGTTGCGTTGCTCAAGTCGGTTTTGAACAAGTCTTGTTGCCGGAATTCGACGCGCGAGCTTACTCCCGCAGTCTGAGCATTATTTCGACTTTGCTGCACGAGTTGGGGATTAATTTCCACGCCGGTAGCACGACTCGCGCCGTATTTCTGCACCGCCGTAATCGGAATTCGCCCATCGCCGCTACCGAGGTCGTACAGCACATCATTTGGACCGACCTTTGCCAGTTCCAGCATGGCGTTCACAACTGATTGTGGCGTTGGGACAAAGGGGACATCTGCTTCCCTTTCTTGGGGTGGAAGCGCGGGTGCAGGTGTTTGAATTGGAGTGGAAGTAACAGGAGCTTGAGCTTCTGCTTCAAAGTTGCGTTCCCCAGTTGTGCATCCAACAAGTCCCAAACTCGCAACGCTCGTTCCTGTAATCAGTAACAGTAAGATTCGTCGCCATCCCATAGTCTTTTTTCCCTTTTCAAGTTATGCCGTTTCGCTCTCATGCAAAATGCTTGCATCGCTTAAAAGTTGTAACCAACGCCCACTGTTAGACCGACTTCTGCTCCATCAATAAAACCGACATTTGCCGCAGCATTTGCGGTAAATCGAGGCGACAGCGGCACATCTATACCGCCTGTCAATAGAAAGCCAGCTTTAGCACCATCATTCGTTGAAACTACAGCTCCCCCACCCAGATAAGGAGCGAGATTAATTTGTCCATTTGGAGTGACTGACTGGACTGGAAAATCAACAGTCAGCGGCACTAAAAAAACTGGAGGAGTGCTGGTAACCAAAACCGAGGGACGCAAAGACAAATTGTTAGTTAAACCAATCTTGCTGATAATCGCAAAAGACCTTTCACTCAGAGGTGAATCGCCCCCAAAACCGATGAGATTTCCACCGATGCCAATGTAGCTCGGACCAGAACGAGTAGTTCTACCAGGCGCAACATTTTGTGCTACCTGAGGTTGAGTCCGCAGCGCAGAGCTAGAAGTACTTGTCGTACTCGGAACTGGTGCAGGTGCCGCAGCATTTTTCCTAGTTTGAGCTTGTGCTGAGAATCCGCCCAAAGCAACGATTACAGTAGTAAGGCTAGCTAGAGAGCAAGTGCCTGGCAAAAAACGAGTATTCATGACTAAAATTCCCATAAACAACGGTTGAGAAGTTTAAAGACAGGCGGGACGCCTATCCCACAAGAGTTTGCCTATCCCACAAGAGTTTGCCTATCCCACAAGAGTTTGCCTATCCCACAAGAGTTTGCCTATCCCACAAGAGTTTGCCTATCCCACAAGAGTTTGCCTATCCCACAAGAGTTTGCCTATCCCACAA
>NZ_BLAY01000091.1 GCF_020521235.1 Microseira wollei NIES-4236
GCTCAAATCTGACCAACTTGATGATGACACCCGTAGGCAAGTGGCAGGAAGCTTAGGAGAAATTGGTCAAGGCAATCAAAATGCGATCGATGCTTTGGTGCAACTGCTCAAATCTGACCAACTTGATCATCGCGCCCGTAGTCTAGTGGCAGTAAGCTTAGGAGAAATTGGTCAAGGCAATCAAAATGCGATCGATGCTTTGGTGCAACTGCTCAGTTCTCCCCAACTTGATGATTACGACCGTGGACAAGTGGTAGCAAGCTTGAAGGAAATCGAGACAGATAAGCAGTTTGCCGTCATTAAAGCCTTAAAAGCCAACTTCAACGACTCTCAGCAAATTAATAATGCATACTACGTAATCTGGCACTACGCCCAAAATATGCCCTACCCCGATTTCTATCAAGCTTGGCACCAAGACACTCCTACCAACACCGCAACAGCAAGCCGCAACTTAGCAAACTTACCCCAATACCTCGCCGAAGCTATTCACAATCAACGCAATTTATGCAGCAAAGTAAAGCTAATTTGCATCGACAATCACCAATTCATCGACCCCGAAAACCCCGCCGCAGAAATTTACGATGAGATGCTAAATCAAAATTGTCCAGAGTGGCAGAATGGGTATCCAGATACAATGCAAAAACTCAAACTTTATTGGAATTACCTGCGCCGCATTAGCGAAATTCCCCTGTTTTTCATCTGCTATGATTCCACAGCACTCTCTACACCCACAGGATTTAGCGATCCATTTCTGAAAGCTTTAAGCAAATTTGATGGCGCGATTTGTGTGGTGTGCGAACCAGGGGATATTCCCTTGCGATATTTCTCACCCAGTCAACCGAATTTAATTGCAGAGATTGTCGAGTGGATTAAAGAGAAAATGAGCGAAAAATAGAGAATATGTTAAGATTAAACTAAACTCCCAATCTGGAGGCTTTATGGCTGAAATTACCATAGACGAAAGTAAACTGAAAGAACTGCTAAAAACTGCGATTGTTGAACTTCTCCAAGAGCGAAAAGAAGTTGTTTATGATTTATTAGCAGAAATTATCGAAGATATTGCTTTAGAAAAAGCAATCGAAGAAGGTGAAAATACCGATACAGTTAGCCGCGAAGCAATTTTCAATATTCTAGGGCGAAAAGAATGAATGTTGAATTTAGAAAGAGTTTTGAAAAAGATTTAAACAATCTCCGCGATCAATCCCTACTGCAAAGAATTCAGGTGGTTATTGAAGAAGTAGAGGCGGCTGAAAATCTCGGAGACGTAAGCAATTTGAAAAAGCTTAAGGCTGACGGGAGCTACTATCGAATCAGGGTGGGAGACTACAGAATAGGTATGGCAGTCAATGAAAATATCGTCATTTTTGTGAGAGTGTTGCACCGGAAAGAAGTTTACAGATATTTTCCTTAACTTAGATGAATCTTCCAGAGTGGCAGGATGGGTATCCAGATACAATGAAAAAACTCAAACTTTATTGGAATTACCTGCGCCGCCAAAGCGAGATTAACCTGTTTTTCATCTGCTACGATTCCACAGCACTCTCTACACCCACAGGATTTAGCGATCCATTTCTGAAAGCTTTAAGCAAATTTGATGGCGCGATTTGTGTAGTGTGCGAACAAGGGGAAATTCTCTTGCCAACTTTTTCACCCGCACAAAAAGACTTAGTAGCAGCTATTGTACAATGGATTGAAAAGGTGATAACCAAAAATTGATGTGAAACAAATAGAAGAAATTCGCCATCAACTCCAAGCTGGTCAATTTGAATTTAGCCGCCATGGGTTTAGGCGTGCTGTAGAACGAAATATCAGCGAACAGGAAATTAGAGAAGTTGGTGAAAATGTTATAATCATTGAAGATTACCCAGAGGATAAATATTCGCCAAGTTGCTTACTCTTAGGATTCACTCGTTCCGGCAAAGTCCTGCACATCCAAGTTTCACGTCAAGAATCAGAAATTGCTAAAATTATTACTATTTATGAACCCGATCCCAATCAATGGATTGACTATTCACAACGGAGGTAACAATGTTTCAATGTCATGTTTGCGGGGCAACAGAATCTCACACAGAACAAGTCAATGAGGTTTTCCAAATCAATGGAAAATTCTATGTTGTCGAACAAATTCCCGCGCAGGTATGTTCAAGGTGCGGTGAAGTTACATTTAGCCGCGAAACAACGGAGCGAATCAGAAAAATGTTACATGGAGAATCACAACCTCTCAAATCTATTAATGTTGATGTATTTGCCTACCAATAGGATTGCATTATCGGGTATTCCCTCGCTCCACGCCTATTACTGACGGTTTATGTAGAACGAGGTCAGCGAACCCGAATCATTTCTGCCCGTCTCGCCACTAAAGCTGAAAGGAGATTATATGAAAACCCCTGAAGAAGAACTGGAATTTAAACCCCGCCCCCGTGCGAAAGAAACAGTTTCTCTAGATCTGCCAAAAGACGTATTAGAATCACTCAAATAGCTGCCAGTCGAGATATGTCTTTGGAAGCTTTGCTGAGATTTTATATAGGGCAAGGTTTAAGGCAGGATTTAACTAACATATTTGCCAATCGCGTGCTAGAAGTAACCGCTAAAGTTCTGGCGGAACACATTGAATCAGAAGAAGAAAATTAAACTATTATTCAAACTATTCCTTCAGAAGCAAATTGGTAGAGTTGGCTGGAATGAATGGAGAAAATATTCAATGAAAGTTGGCAGCATATTAGACGCATCTAGTTGGAAATGAGAAGGATGGGAAAGCGATCGCATCCCAAACCACCGCTCAAAAATCACCTGTAGTTGCGAGCGTTCGCCAGCCAAAACCTGTAAAATAAAAGTGGTAACCAACAGGTAAAAAATATGACACTTACAGCCACAGAATATAAATACATAGAACTCGACGATCGCAATGTTCCAATTATTGCAGGAACTACAATGAAAGTGATTGAATTAATTGAAGCTCATCTCGCTTACGGTTGGAACGCTGAAGAAATCCACCGCCAACATCCCTATCTGACCATGAGCCAAATTTATTCGACTTTAGCTTATTACTGGGATCATAAACAAGAACTTGATGCAGATATGGAACGACGTTATCAATATGCTGAAAAAATGCGTCTAGAAGCTGGGGAATCTCCCCTAGTTAAAAAACTCCGCGCCAAAGGGCTAATTAAATGACAATAGCTCTTTACATGGATGAACACGTACATAAAGGAATTACAGATGGATTGCGCGAGGGGGAGGTAGATGTTTTAACCGTTCAAGAAGATAATCGAACTAGCACGCCAGACCCGATTATACTTGACCGCGCTACCGAACTTCAGCGCGTGATGTTTACCCAAGATCAAGATTTTTTAATTGAAGCAAACCGCCGTCAAGTTGAGGAGGTGAACTTTGCTGGTGTCATTTACGCTCATCGGAAAAATGTCACAATTGGCGATTGCGTGCGCGATTTAGAAATTATTGCTAAAGCTAGCGAACCTGAAGATTTAGCGAACCAGGTTTTATATCTACCTTTGTAGTTTTACCAGAAATGCGCTCGCTCACCAAACCCAGTAAAATAAAAGTGGTAACCAATAGGTAAAAACTATGACACTTACAGCCACAGAATATAAATACATAGAACTCGACGAACGCAATATCGCCATCATCGCTGGAACTACGATGAAAGTGCTGGAATTAGTAACCTCTCAATTTACCCACGGTTGGAGTCCAGAAGAATTGCACTTTCAGTATCCCCATTTGAGCATGAGTCAAATTCATTCCGCACTCGCTTATTACTGGGATAACCAAGCAGAGGTAGATGCAGAAATAGAGCGACGTTTCGAGTATGCTGAAAGGATGCGTCTAGAAGCCGGGGAATCTCCTTTAGTTGCCAAACTGAGAGCGCAAGGACTCCTCAAACGCAGAGGCTATAAATAATGAGTGTAGCCTTCTACATGGATGAAAATGTCCCTCGCGCTGTTACAAATGGCTTGCGGTTGAAAGGTGTGGATGTTTTAACAGCCCAAGAAGATAACCGCGAGGGTACACCCGATCCAATTTTACTTGACCGAGCCACGGAACTTCAGCGGGTCATGTTTACCCAAGATGAAGATTTTTTAGTAATAGCTCAACTGCGGCAGGAAGAAGGGATAAACTTTGGGGGTGTTATTTACATTCACAACCAACGTCTCTTTATTGGTAGTTGTGTAGAAGACTTGGAAATTATTGCTAAAGTTTACGAACCTGAAGATTTAGCGAACCAGGTTTTATATCTACCTTTGTAGTAGTATCGCTTCCCAAACACCCAGAAACCCGGTAACTTCTGCGAAACCGGGTTTCTCAGTTTTTAACGACAATAAGTCAGATAACGGGAAGATACATAACCCCGCATAGGACGGGAAATCGGCACCCAGCCATTTGCACCGCGATTTACAATCGTAACGCGGGTTCCGTTGCGTAACTTGCCGATAATTCGACCGCCTGGTCTTGAACGCACATTCAAAGGAGTACCGTTAGTTACAACTCGCCGACACATGGAATTATTGGCGACTGTAACCAATTCCTCTTCAGCGGCATTTTGCTCAAATGAACGCCCCGTCGTAGTAGCATTGGCAGGAGAAATCAATGTTAAACTAGGCACGGCGAGGGATAAAAATGCAATTGCTGCTAAAAAGTTTTTCCCGTAATTGATAGTTTTCATAAGGTTAAATCCTTAGTTGGTTTACTCTTTCATTCTCAGCAAGCTAACTAGGGTTTGACAGTACCATTATGGGGTACTTTTAATAGAGATAGGTAACGCAGAGAGGAAAGCGGGATGGGTAACGCCGAATATGGAGCGCATTCAAGGGAAAATAGTATTACAACTGTTCGCCTGCTCAAGCCATGAACAATTCATCGATTAAACAGTTACTCGAAGACCTGAAAAACCCTGATGACACCGTGCGCCAGGAGGCGTCATCGGAACTTTGGCGTCTCTGGTTTCGCCAAAAGGGTGTACTGGGACTGGAACTGCTACAGCAATCTCAAGCTTTCCTGGAAGTGGGAGAGTTGAACAAGGCGGAAACCGTCCTGAATCAACTGATTGCAGATATGCCAGACTTTGCGGAAGCTTGGAATCGACGCGCCATCCTCTACTATATTCTCAGCCAGTACCGGAAAGCGATCGCTGACTGTCAAAGGACTATCCAAATCGTCCCCTATCACTTCGGCGCACTCCACGGGATGGGGTTGTGTCACGTCGCACTGGGTGAGTATCGTCAAGCAATTCAAGCTTTCCACAAAGCACTGCAAGTTCAACCTTATGCGATCGAAAATCAGCGGTGGATTTTAGAATGTACTGCTAAGTTAAGTTAGGTAATTGCTAATGGCTAACGGCTAATGGCTAATGAGTAATAACCAAGACTGTTGTGGTTAACTAACAATTAGCAATTAGCAATTAGCAATTAGCAATTAGCAATTACCCAACTGCAACTGCTTCCTGCACTTGTTCGCGTTTTGCTTGCTTGATGTTTTCTAGCTGTTGCAGCAGTTGCGCTTTCACTTCATAGCGATAATTAAAGAAGTGTTCGCCTACGCCTAAAGTCGTCATATAGTCATAGAATAGACGAGGTTTGAGCAGAGCGATCGCAAACATTTGCCACCAGAAGCGCCACCGGGTTGAACGCACTACACCCTGACGCCAACAAACTGCCAAAAATAAGCGCAACTCCTTCGAGGTAATTTTGGGCATCCATCGACCGCGCCAACCATTCATCATCATAAAATGACGGAAAGTGCGCTTCAAATATGGCATCGGTTCGTAAATATTCCAGAAGGCATCTATGTATTCTGCCACAATTTCTTCCACTGGGCGCGTCGGGGTAAAATTCATAATTGCACCTTGATGAAACGTTCCCAAACCATCCACCAAACGCCCTTCTTGCTTCAAGCGCGTCCACATTTGCGTATTCTGTAATGCCTGAAGCAAGCTAAACTGACCTTGGGGAATTCCCGTCGCTTCAATAAATTCTTGAATCCGCTTACCCGCACCCGGACGTTCGCCATCGAAGCCTATGATAAAACCAGACATAATTTGCAGTCCGGCTTTGGTAATTTTCTGACAAGATTCAACCAAAGGATGGCGCGTATTTTGATTTTTGTGGATCCCCAGCAGGCTAGTTGTATCTGGCGTTTCGATCCCCATAAATACGATGTTAAAACCTGCTTTCACCATTAGCTCGATCATTTCGTCATCTTCGGCTAAATTCAACGATGCTTCGGTGAGCAAAATAAATGGATAATTCCGTTCCTGCATCCAAGGAATTAGCTCCCTCAAAAACACCTTGGCGTTGCGTTTATTGCCAATAAAATTATCATCCACAACAAACACATACCTATGCCAACCCATCTTGTAGAGGACTTCTAATTCCCCTAACATCTGTTCAGGCGTCTTCGTGCGCGGTTTGCGTCCGTATAGGTTAATAATGTCGCAAAATTCGCACTGGAACGGACATCCCCGCGAAAACTGTACCGTAATTGCCAAATAAGCATCTAAATCGAGTAAATCAAACCGGGGAATCGGCGTTTGAGTCACATCGGGTTTTTCCGGCGAACGGAAAATGCCCCGTTCCTCCCCGCGTTCCAATGCTTCTAGGAACATCGGGATTGTGCATTCACCTTCATCTAGTATCAAATAATCTGCGCCAGATTCTAATGCAAACTCCGGTACGGAAGTGGGGAATGGCCCACCCACGGCTACTTTTTTACCCAAGGCGACGCCTTTTTGAATTAATGCTCGAAAATCGGCTTTTTGGACGATCATGGCGGATATAATTACAATCTCGCACCATTCCCAGTCGGCTGCGGTTTCCTGCCGCACATTGCGGTCTGCAAATCGGATTTCCCAGTCTTTGGGCAGCATAGCGGCGACGGTAATCAATCCTAGCGGCGGATTGGTCGAGCGTAAACGGGCTAAATTCAGCGTTTCTTGGTATGACCAGAAAGAATTGCGAAAATGAGGCCAGATTAGTAAAGCTTTCATTACAAAAAAACCCGCTAGTTAGGATTTTGGATTTTGGATTGGGAATAGTTGCCCTGTTGACAAGGCTTTCCCTGCACATTGGCTCTCAAATCGGCAGGAAAGCGGGGCGGGGATTACCGCTTTCCCAGGAACCGATTGGGCGAAAAAGAAGCAGAAAAACCGCGAATCGCACCCGTCAAAACATAAAATATAAAGAAATAATTTAGTTCCCCGCTGCCTTGACTCATATCATCCAAAAGGAAGATTTTTAGGTAAATTTTTGTGAAAAACTAGATGAGAACGGTATAATTTATAGCATGCCATTGAGAAAGGCTGCGGTTGTGGCGCCAAACAATGTCAAACTAGATAGGGAATGGGTAATGGGTAATGGGTAATGGGTAATGGGTAATAGACCTCTGCAAAAAACAAACTCCAAGACAGGCGAGACGCCTATCCCACAAGAGTTATGGGAGAAGTCTAATGCGATCGCACACCCAATCACCAATGACCAATTACCCATTAGCAATTAGCAATTAGCAATTAGCAAAAATGACAAAACAGCGAGTTCTCTCTGGAGTTCAACCAACCGGGAATCTTCATTTGGGAAACTACCTGGGAGCGATTCGCAACTGGGTAGAAGGGCAGAGTCAGTACGATAATTACTTCTGCGTGGTCGATTTGCACGCAATTACCGTCCCCCACAACGTGGAAACCTTGGCATCCGATACTTACACTATCGCAGCCCTGTACCTGGCATGCGGCATCGATTTGCAATATTCCACCATTTTCGTGCAATCCCACGTCTGCGCTCACAGCGAATTAGCTTGGTTGCTCAACTGCGTTACGCCGCTCAACTGGCTGCAAGATATGATTCAGTTCAAGGAAAAAGCGGTCAAGCAAGGGGAAAATGTCAATACCGGCTTGCTGGATTACCCGGTTTTGATGGCGGCGGATATCTTGCTGTATCAAGCGGATAAAGTCCCCGTGGGGGAAGATCAAAAGCAGCATTTGGAACTCACCCGCGATATTGCCAACCGATTTAACCACCAATTCTGTAAAGGGGAAAAAGTGTTAAAGTCGCCAGAACCCCTAATTCGGTCTGATGGCGCGCGGGTGATGAGTCTGACGGATGGGACGAAAAAAATGTCTAAATCCGATCCTTCCGAGTTGAGTCGGATTAGTCTGCTAGACTCTCCAGATGAGATTACCAAAAAGATTAAGCGCTGCAAAACCGACCCGATTAAGGGTTTAGAGTTTGGCAATCCAGAACGTCCAGAGTGCAATAACTTGCTGACGCTTTACATGATACTTTCTGGGAAAACTAAGGAAGCCGTAGCCGCCGAATGTGCGGATATGGGTTGGGGTCAGTTTAAGCCGCTCTTGACAGAAACGATAATTTCTGCATTAAACCCGATTCAAGAAAAATATCGTGCGGTGATGGACGAGAAAGGTTATTTGGAGTCGGTGTTGCGGCAAGGTAGGGAAAAGGCAGAAGCAATCGCTAACGTTACTCTATCCCAAGTTAAAGACGCCCTGGGTTATACAAAGCCCTTGTAAACATTCTCTCCTTCTCTCGTTCCCAGGCTCCGGCCTGGGAACGCCATTTGGGAGGCTCTGCCTGCCAAATGGAGGCAGCAGCCCAGTGTAAAGTTTCTATAAAGCGATTAGGCATTGGCTGGACAGAGCAATCAAGCATAACGCATAACAGATCAAAGCTTAATTTTAGAATTTCTTCAAACCTGACACCCGATGCACGCTACCCTATACCCAACACCCTTAAATTCTTTCCGCGCTGCCGTCAATGCGGGAGAATTTTTAATTACCGCCGAAGTTATGCCACCCAAGGGAGGTAACCCCGCCCACATGGTAAAAATGGCGCAACTGCTAAAAAATAGAGTTCATGCAGTTAATATTACCGATGGCAGTCGGGCGGTGCTGCGGATGTGTCCGTTGGCGGCATCGATGATTTTATTACAGCAGGGAGTAGAGCCAATTTGTCAAGTTGCGTGTCGCGATCGCAACCGCATCGGACTGCAAGCCGACCTCATGGGCGCTCATGCACTCGGTATCCGGAATATTTTAGCTCTCACAGGCGACCCGGTGAAAGCGGGCGACCATCCAGATTGTAAAGGCGTTTTCGATTTGGAAGCGGTACGCTTGCTCAAAGTAATAGATAAAATGAATCGCGGTTTTGACTGTAACGACCAACCCCTCACCGATGGCGCGACCGATTTATTTGTCGGTGCTGCTGTTGACCCGCAGTGTGCCAGTTGGTCGGGATTGCAGCAACGATTTGAGCGTAAATTAGAAGCAGGGGCGCAATTTTTCCAAAGTCAGTTGGTTACCGACTTCGACCGACTAGAAAAATTTATGGATCAAATTGCTGCTGGTACGAATAAGCCAATTTTAGTCGGAATTTTTCTGCTAAAATCCGCAAAAAATGCCCAATTTATCAATCGTTGCGTGCCTGGAGTTAACATTCCCCAACATATTATCGACCGACTAGCAGCCGCAAAAGATCCTTTAGAAGAAGGGATGAAAATAGCCGCCGAACAAGTTCAACATGCGCGTCAACTTTGTCACGGCGTCCACATGATGGCGGTGAAGCGAGAAGATTTAATTCCCCAAATTTTGGATATTGCTGGAATTGCTCCCCTATCTGCTTCCCATGCGGTGACAGTAGGGGTGTAAGCTGTAGGGGCACGGCATTTACAACCTTTTAGTACAAATCAAAAGTTATCTACGCCGTGCCCCTACAAAACCTGTTAAAACAAAAGCACGGCGTTCTACAATCTTTGGGTAGAAATCAAAACAGGACTTACGTAACGCCGACCGATTTAGGGGCAACCACGGGGGGATTGCCCCTACAAAACGCTATATATGGATGTTCTGCGTAACTCTTGAAAAGTTATCTACCTGCGCTACAAAACCTCATCTTAACGTCGCCATCTCTCAAATTGATCTTCAGAACAGCCGTCAATATAAGTATTTTGTACCCAACCTCTAAGGGGTCGAACAACTTCCGGGGAAGTTCCAGGGGGTGATGTGACTCTTCCAGAGATTTGAACCCAGTTACCCGATCTTCGCACCGCCCTAACAATGTCTCCCCTGTTTAGTTTGGTGACCACTTGAGACTGGGTATTGGGGGCGCTGCGGACATTAACACCATTTGCGTTAATAAACGAACAGATGCCATTATTTTGTACAATAATTTGAGGTTGATTGTGTGAATTTGGCGTTTGAGGATTTGCCAGCGCACCAGACGCAAGCGACAGACCAGTAATAGAGGCAGATCAAATAGCGATCGCACCTAAAAATTTTCTTGATTATCTCATGTAAAATTGGTGGGAAACAACGATCTAGTTTAACTTACTTCCACAGCTTTACCATTGATATTGAGAGATTTTTTAATACTAACGCAAGTGGCAAGCTTGCTAATTGCTAATTGCGCTCAAAGCGTAATATACCATTTTTCCCTATCGAGCCATTAGCCATTAGCGATTAGCCGCTCTTCGAGAGATAACTAGCAACTTGAGTTACTAAGTTAATTGTCGCAATTTATAACACACAGCTTTACCAAATTGTACTGGCTCGAAGGCATCGTCAAGATTAATAGTTGTTTCCCCCCCGCCTAGAAATAGGTAACCGTCGGGTTTTAAAACCCGCCGCACCCTCGATAAAATACATCGTTTAGTTTCAATATCAAAATAAATTAGAACGTTACGCATAAAAATAATATCCATTGGCGACAAAGGTGGAAAAGTCGAAGTCAAATTAATTTGACGAAACTCTACTATCCGGCGAATCTCTTCTTTTAGCTGCCACTCATTGCCAAAAGGCTGAAAGTATTTTTGCAGCAATGTTGCAGGTAGTCCCCGATTAATTTCATGCTGTCCGTAGCGTCCAGCGCGTGCTTTTTCTAACATGGCGGTAGAAATATCGCTGGCAATTATTTGCACGTTCCAAGAAGAAAGATTTGAAAAATGCTCGCGCATCAACATAGCAATGCTGTAAGGTTCTTGTCCCCTGGAACAGGCGGCGCACCAGATATTTAGATTTCCTTCTATTTGTCGCTGCTTTAGTAATTCTGGCAGGATATGTATTTTTAGTGCTTGAAAGGGGTGTTCGTCGCGGAATAAAAATGTTTCGTTGGTCATCATTGCTTCCACAATTAGATTGTAGAGCGGGTTAAAAGGCGCCTACCGCAGTTGCGTTACTAAAGCGCCAATCGAATTAACTCCAGCATTCTTGGCTAATATTGACAAACGCGACTCGATGAGGTAATGCTTATCTTCGGATAGGACTACACCCGTGCGATCGCGTACCAGTTTGCGTATATAATCAAAGTCAGCAGCGTTGATTGGCATGGTAATTGGTAGTTGGTAATTGGTAATTGGGAATGGCTAATTGTTAATTGCTAATTGCTGATTGCTAGTTAACCTCAACAACCTTTGTTATTACCGATTAGCCATTAGCCATTAGCCATTAAAACAATTGAGCGATCTTAGTTGTTTTCCTAAAGGTTTAACAACAATTTCTTGGGTGTCGTTAATCGGATCTACCACCAATCCAAACGGTTTGTCAGTTGCTTGGACAACAACTATATTGAGAACCTCGTCATTTGCGATTTTAGATTGATTTGAATTCTCCGCGTCCGGTGTGTCTCCCCGTCCCCGCGTCCTGTTCTGAGTCCAGCTTTAATTCCCGATTTAAATAAACTAACGGTAGCAGTCGTCCCCGCAGGCGATAAACGGGGGTGTCGTGAAACATTTCGATGCTTTTGAGTGCTTGTTCGCCTTCGAGGCGGACGAGTTCGACTAAATTAACTTGGGGAATAGCAAAGCGATCGCCTCCACTGGTAATAATCAAAGTGGGAATAATCGCCAGCGTCAGGGGAATCTTGAGCTTAAACGTCGTTCCTTGTCCGATGCGACTGTGGACATCGATGCTACCGTTGATTTTTTCCACATTCGCCTGCACCACGTCCATCCCCACGCCTCGTCCGGAAATATTGGTAATTTGTTCTGCAGTGGAAAAACCGGGTAGAAAAATCAAATTGAGCGCTTCTTGATCGCTCATTTGCATAGCTCGATCTAAGGTAATTATCCCCCGTTGGATCGCTTTCTGTTTAATGCGTTCTGAATTGATTCCCTTACCATCATCGGACACTTCAATTGTCACTTGACCGCTTTCGCGATCCGCTCGCAAACAAACTCGTCCGACGGGGGGTTTACCCGCACCTCTGGGGTTTCGAGTCCGCGATCTAAACAGTTGCGGATCAGGTGGGTGAGGGGATTTGCGATCGCTTCAATTATCTTGTCTAATTCAGTTTCTTCCCCTTCCATTTCCAAGCGCACCTGCTTACCCAAACTGAGCGCAATATCCCGCACCACGCGGGGGAATTTGTTCCACAGCGTGCGAATAGGTTGCATCCGAGTTTTCATCACCCCTTCTTGCAATTCTGAGGTGACTAAGTTTAACCGTCCGGATACGGATTTAAAAGCATCGTCTTTAATTTCGCTATGAGAAAACTCCAGAATTTGGTTGCGACATATAACCAGTTCCCCCACCAAATTCATTAATTTATCTAAAACCGCAACATCAACTCGGATCGCCGTATCCGCAACGCTAAATTTATCAGTATCAGTTTCAGAAACAACTGCCAATTTTGGACGTTCCACCCCCCCTTGTGCAAGGGGGGGCAGGGGGGGATCCGATGGTGAATTTGGCACCCCCCCTTGGTGAAGGGGGAGCAGGGGGGGATCGGAAGCTGGTTGTTTCTAACGCTTGGAAATGGTGTTTTATTGCATCTACCACTTGTAGTAAAGCGTCGGTGATAGAGGGAGTGAGAGTGATAGTGCGATCGCGCAAGCGACTGAGCAGATTTTCTGCCGCATGAGTCACCCCTTCCAGCTTGTCTAAACCCAAAAATCCGCTATTTCCTTTAATCGTGTGCAGACTGCGGTAAATGCGGTTCATCACCTCTGGAGCGGAATTACTTTGCTCCAGCACCAGCAGATCCCCTTCGATCTGGTTCAGGTGTTCGTAACCTTCGATGAGGAATTCCTTGACATCTTCATCGATTTGCATTGACTAAGTTCCTTCTTTTCTAACTGCCAGATTCATCAACAAGAGTCAGAAAAATCCCCGACTCCAACCGACCCAATCTTTGTTTTCTGCAGAAATATCTAAGTATCCGGAAAGTTAACGATAAAAATTTTA
This sequence comes from Microseira wollei NIES-4236, assembly GCF_020521235.1. Taxonomy (GTDB): domain Bacteria; phylum Cyanobacteriota; class Cyanobacteriia; order Cyanobacteriales; family Aerosakkonemataceae; genus Microseira; species Microseira wollei. The sequence continues at coordinate 13,202 of NZ_BLAY01000091.1, forward strand.
GATTTTAGACTTTGGATTGAGCGATCGCCTAGGGCGATTACCTAAAACTGTGCCAAAATCCCTAACCCAAAACTTTCCTCGACCGCTGTATGCCTTGCGAGCGCGCGCGCTGCTGACTAACTATGCACCCACATCTAGCGACGAATACTTGGAAACAGTAGTGCTACCCCAGCAAAATTACACCCTAGCTCTAATACTTAGAAATTAAGGGTTGATTGCTTGACACTGTAATTATACCTTACTCATTATTTTGATCAGAACTTATTATAATCGCCAAAGAGATTCGCTTGACTTACTTTGACCAGCCAACCATAAAGTTCAGGGATTACCGAAACTAATTCAGTTTTTAGGGTGAAGATAAATCAAGACCCGCGCCATCACACTTACGTGGGAATACCGATGAATTTTTCATAGGGTGCAGATAAATTAAGGATCGAGGGAGCGCATCTACGTAAGAATACTGATTTGTTGTTTTTCCAGCTAAAGCCATGACCCAGGCAATTGAAAAAGCCCCCCAAAATTTCACCATTTTAGACCGCGTCCCAGTGGGTTTATGCGTCATCCAGCAAGATATGGTGGTTCTTTATTGGAACCGCATCCTAGAAGACTGGACGAAAATCCCTCAAACCGAAATCATCGGCAAGAAACTAGATACCTATTTTCCCCATAACGACTAGATAGCCCAAAAACGGAATAATATGTAATGATTCTTAATTTATCCGAAATTATGTTTCTCACTCCAAAACAAGTCCAAAAACAATATGGTTATCATCCCAAAACTCTAGCAAACTGGGCAGATGAAGGGAAGATCGTTTGTACTAAATCCCCCGGTGGTCATCGTCGTTATCTGGCATCTAGTTTAGAGGCGATGAAATCACAGGAAGGTGAAACAATCCTCTACGCAAGGATCTCAACGCCTGCCCAGAAGCCAGAACTAGAGAACCAAGTCACCTATTTAGGGCAGAATTATCCGGGTTGTCAGTGCATTCGTGAAATTGGATCTGGCTTGAACTTTAAGCGGAAAAAGTTTCTCGCGTTGATGGAACGAGTTTCCAAGCGAGAAGTAAAGCGGATTGTCGTGGCACACAAAGATCGGCTCTGCCGCTTTGGATTTGACTGAAGTTCAGAAGCGACACGTTAGGGGCAAGGCAAGAAACAAGCTGTCAAGGATTGCAACAAGCAAGAACAAACCGCATATTCATCGTTGTAATCTTGGCAAGAAACGTTGGAACAAGCGAGAAGCCAAGAAGAAAGCGCAACTACTCAACCGAGTGAGAGAAGGCGTTAATCAGTTTTTTGATCGGCACAGAGAAGCCGTCACAGAAGAGTTAAGCACTCCAATCAAGTCAAAACGGCGTTCCCGTGCCATGAAACGAAATCTTTCTGAATGGTGCAAAGGACAGATTCAGAAAGCGTTAGAAGAGATTGCCAGTCGTCGCAAATCGTCTGTGACGTTGGTGAATGCTGCCTATTCATCACAGGTGGATTCTCGCAATGGAACCTTGCTAGGCAACAGATCTGGGGATTCATTCTTCACGTTTGACGGGATGAAGTTACAGGCAGATTGCAATGCGGCTGTGAATTTACATCAGCGCAAGGACGATGCCGAGATTACTCGGTGCATGAGCGCTGATGCCGTTCAGAGAATTCTGATCCGCAGAACCGCATCTTTTTTGGCTGATATGGATCTGTCGCTAGAGGAAGCGGTTAACCGTGGCTGGTTAGATCGTAAACACCTGTACTCGGCGGAAGTCAAAGAAGCCCCGGCTAAGGACTCATGCCCAGTGGTCTAGAACGTGAGGGAGGATGTCTCCTGTGTCCGCTTACCTCACGCCCCTCAGACCGACAACAATGGTCAACGAAATATTACGGTTCTTTCCGTCTTATTCCGATATGCCTAGAGTCCACATCAATCAACCGAAGTACCAAAGTCGCTTGCGACAAGTGTTTAAACACGGCTTACCCGCCGTATTTTCCCCTCAGCTGCACCAGCCATTAATTACTGCTAACCAACCTAACGGCAAACCGCGCATTCAACAAACCAACGTCACCCCAGTACCAGCAGTTTCGGGAGAAGGATTCGATGCCTTACAGCCGATTGCTTTTCGTGTGAGGTACAGCCTTTTGGCGCAAGTTTGTATAGCGGCAGCATTAATGCTGCCGCTATACAAACGAAGGTGTACCTCATCCGCCTGCAATCCGCTATAATTGCCATTCAAGACGTGACCGAACTCACCCAGCGCATCCAAAGCTATCAAGAAGAACTAAAACAACGCCAGCTCGTAGAAGCACGATTAAAACGCGCCAAAGTCGCGGCAGAATCAGCAAACCGCGCCAAAAGCGAATTTTTAGCCATGATGATCCCTGAAATTCGCACCCCCATGAATGGCGTCATCGGCATGACCGAATTACTGTTAGATACTCAACTAACACCCAACCAGCGCAATTTCATCAATACAATTCGCACCAGCGGCGATTCCTTGCTTGCCATTATTAACGATATCCTCGACTTTTCTAAGATTGAAGCCAGTAAACTAGATTTAGAATCAGAACCTTTTAACCTGCGAATTTGTGTCGAAGAAGCTTTAGATTTAGTTGCTACCAAAGCGATTGAAAAAAATCTGGAATTAGCCTACCAATTTTTTGCCCCAAATACCCCCAATTTTATTTTTGGATATATCACGCGAATGCGGCAAATTTTGGTAAATCTGATTGGCAATGCCGTCAAATTTACCTCATCTGGGGAAGTAGTTGTCTCCGTTTCTGCTAAAAAATTGTCGACTGGGTCAGAAGACCCAGCAACGCGGGTTCAAAGCGAACAAGAGAATTCTCAATCCCCAATTACCAATTCCCCATTACCCATCACCAATTCCCAATACGAAATCCAATTTACAGTTAAAGATACCGGCATTGGCATTCCCCCCGAACGAATAAATTTACTATTTAAACCCTTTACTCAGGTTGATAGTTCCACCACGGGCAAATTCGGCGGCACAGGGTTAGGCTTAGCCATCAGCAAGCGGTTGTGCGAATTGATGGGGGGTACGATGTGGGTAGAAAGCGAAGTAGGAAAGGGTTCCAAGTTTTCTTTCACAATAATTGCTCCTTTAGCTCCAAAAAGCGAAGATACGTTAGATCTAAACCTGCCTCAGCCAGAATTAGCAGGGTTGCAGGTATTGGTGGTGGATGACAATGCCACAAACCGCAAAATACTCACCCTGATGGCTAAATCTTGGGGCATGGTTGTCCGCGCTGCCAAGTCGGGTGCCCAAGCTTTAAAATTACTCAATCAAGGCTATGAATTTGACTTGGCGATTTTAGACTACCACATGCCAGAAATGGATGGAATTGCTCTGGCTCAGGAGATTCATGCTTTACCGAAGACAAAAAATTTGCCTTTATTAATTCTGAGTTCTGGAGGGAAACCAAGTCGCAAAGAAATCCCCCATCAAGCTGACTTTGTGGCTTTTATTTATAAACCCATTAAGCAAGCTCAACTTCACGAAGTTTTGGTTCGCATCGCCGGTAAGGAATGTACCAATACCAAACCCTGTATTGAGAAACCGTCCCAATTCGATCCCGGTTTAGGGGAAAAACTGCCTTTAAAGATTTTGCTGGTAGACGATGTGGAAGTAAACCAAACTGTTGCCGTAGAAATGTTAAAGCGATTAGGCTATAGCGCTGATGTTGCCAGTAGCGGAGTTGAGGCGCTGGATGCGCTTTTGCAGCGCGAGTATTATGTCATATTTATGGATATGCAAATGCCACAGATGGATGGATTAGAAACCACCCGTCGCATCCGGCAGCAGTTTTCTCCCGATCGCAAACTTCCCCCTTGGCAAGGGGGACCAGAGGGGGATCAAAAGGAGGGAATCCCAAATCCCAAATCCCACCGTCCTTGGATTATCGCGATGACGGCGAATGCGATGCAAGGCGATCGCGAAGCTTGTTTAGATGCAGGCATGAACGACTATATCAGCAAGCCAGTCCGAGTCCAAGTACTCACCCAAGCCCTTAGCCGCTACGAACAATTTCTCTCTAAATTACCACCTGTGGAACTGGAAACTAGGACGAGCCAGATGGAACAATTAGAGGAAGAGAAAACTTCATTTGTTGCTCCACCCCAAACAACTGCTTTGCAAGCAGTTTCATTAGCAAGTCACCCACTGCCGCAAACAACAAAGTCGAATCTATTATTGTTGCGATCTGCACCTGAGTTATTGCCTCCCTCCCTGGATCCTCCACAATCAAAAACAGAGCAAAACAATGCTGACCTCAAGCGAGTAAATAGCACAAAAGAAGCATCAGCATCGCCTGAGGGCAACGCACCCATTCCCCAGTCACACCCAGCCGTTGCTCGTCAAGCATTTGAACAGTTAAAAAACTTAATCTCCCGTGCAGGGGAACTGGTGGCAACGATTGAAGCCGAGTATAACCGGATAACGGGGACAGAAGAAGTGGAAGCTCTGGAGCAGGGGAGCAAGCGAGCAGGGGAGAATATAAATTCAAATTCCCCTCTGTCCTGAAGAACAGATCGAGCATTTGCTACCAACCCCCAAGTCTGAAAAAGATAGTGCTGTCCTTTTGGATCCAGCGCGTTTCACCATTGAGGAATTGCACGTTCAAGGAGATATTGTCATCTTTTTCGATGTGGGTTCCTTCGAGGTTTTGCTGGAAGCGATCGCAGCCGTAGCGTCATAGGTAATTGGTTATTGCAGATGGCGTATTTCAAATTAAATCTGCCATCTAAAATCTGAAATCTCAAATCCGAACACATGGATATGCCAAACGAATTAACGAGAAATGTTGCCATATAAATTGAGGAAAATTTCCAAAATTTTCAATCTCCCATCACCTATTCCGAGTCACTTCAACAACTGCTCCACGCCTTAGCAGCGGTGCGGGATGGAGATTTTACCGTGCGCTTAGACGAAAATAACGGCTTGGGAGAAATTGCCACCGTTTTTAATCAAATGGTGAGCGTTAATCAAAAATTTGTCAACGAGTTGATTCCCATTCACCAGGGAGTGGTTGAAGAAGGAAAGGTCAACAAACAGGTAGCGCACAAAGAATTTAAAGGAACCTGGACTGCCAGTATTGATGCTGTCAACGAGATGGTCAATAGTTTGGTGAACCCGACTATAGAAATTGCACGGGTTTTGCACGCTGTCTCAAAAGGCGATCTCTCCCAAAAATTTGAGTTAGAAGTTGAAGGCAAGCAAATAAAGGGATTGTTCCGCCGCATCGGTACTACGCTCAACAAAATGGTAGACCAACTCAATGCCTTTGCCTTAGAATTAAACCGCGTTGCGGTTGAAGTTGGCAGCGAAGGAATATTAGGAAGTCAAGCTTGCGTAGAAGGCGTATCCGGTATTTGGAAAGACCTGACCGCAAGCGTCAACTTGATGGCAAATAATTTAACCAATCAAGTCCGCAATATTACGAAAGTAGCAACGGCAATCGGCGTTGGCGATCTGAGCGAAAAAATAACGGTTGATGCTAAAGGCGAAATATTGCAATTAAAAGATACCCTCAACCAAATGGTTGATAGTCTCAACGACTTTGCTTCGGAAGTGACGCGGGTAGCGAGGGAAGTCGGCACGGAAGGCATTCTCGGCGGTCAAGCACAAGTGCGCGGCGTAGCTGGAATCTGGAAAGAATTAACCGATAGCGTTAATTTAATGGCGCATAATTTGACCGATCAGGTACGCAATATTTCTGAAGTAACCACCGCAGTTGCTAATGGAGATTTGTCCAAGAAAATTACCGTAGAAGCGAAGGGAGAAATTTTAGAACTGAAGAATACCGTCAATCAAATGACCGCTCGCTTGGATGGGTTTGCTTCAGAAGTAACGCGACTGACAAAAGAGGTGGTAAACGGAAAATTAGGCGGTCAGGCAGTTGTATCGGGTGTGAGCGGAATTTGGCAAGATTTAACAGATGATGTTAATTTAATGGCGGCGAATTTGACTGACCAGGTGCAGCGAATTGGTGGAGTTGCGATCGCTCTCAACAATGCCTCGGAACAGTTGCTTGCAGATAGCCAAAATATGGGTGCTGCGGCAGAAGAAACTTCCGCACCAGCTGGAACAGTCGCCTCCGCCGCCGAACAAGTTAGCGTCAATGTGCAGTCCGTCGCCACGGGTATCGACCAAATGAACGCTAGCATCAAAGAAATTGCCAAAAGTGCTGCCGAAGCTGCCACCGTTGCAAATTCAGCGGTGAAAACGGCAGAAACTAAGTAGGTAGGTATAAATAAACTGAACACCCGACGGGCGAGACGCCCATCCCACAAGAGAGTTGAAAGCTTTGTGGGGTGGGCATCCTGCCTGCCCTATCTTTATATAACTATTTTCACTTTATTTACCTGCACCTACTTACTAACGAAACGATCGCTAAGCTGGGTGTCAGCAGCAGGGAAATTGGCAATATCGTTAAAGTCATTACTTCTATCGCCCAACAAACGAATTTGTTGGCACTCAACGCCACAATTGAAGCTGCAAGAGCAGGGGAAGCGGGTAAAGGTTTTGCGGTGGTGGCAAATGAGGTGAAAGAACTAGCAAAACAAACCGCAACTGCCACGGAAGATATTAGCAAGAAAGTCGAGGCGATTCAAGCGGATACCAAGAGTTCGGTGAGTGCGCTCGCCCAAATTACCACCATCATTAATCAGATTAGCGATTTGCAAACCACCATCGCCAGCGCTGTAGAAGAACAAACCGCAACGACAAACGAAATTGCTCGTAACGTCAACCAAGTTGCCCTCGGTTCGTCGGAAATTGCCCGCAATATTACCAGCGTCGCCGATGCTGCTACCAGTACCACCACCAGCGCCAGCAACACGCAAACAGCAGCAATTCAGCTATCCAAAACCGCTAGCGAATTGCAAGAACTTGTCAGTCAATTTAAGATTTAAGATTTTAGATTGCAGATTTTAGATTTAACTTAAATCTGCAATTACCAATTTCCAATTACCAATGATGAAAAATTACCTCAAACCAATTTCATTAATTCTTTTGGCAGCTGGTTCGCTTTCAGAAAATCAAAGATTGCGCGCCGCTTTAGATGCCGAAGAATATGTATTTGCCTCAGCAACCAGCTTGTATCATTGCCTCGAGGCTGAGTGCCACCATCCCAAAGTTGTTCTGCTCGATTTTTCTATTAACGCAAGTTGCTAGTTATAAACAAGGGCTTTGCTAATGGCTAATTGCTTGCTAATATAGGATTTTTACTGACATTAGCCATTAGCTATTAGCCATTAGCCATTAGCCATTAGCCATTAGCTCCTATCCATGAGATAACTAGCAACTTGAGTTATTATTGAAAATAGCTTGTCGCCCGTGATTCAGTTGTTTCTGTTTTTGAATATTCCCCTAATTTTGCTGGGCGAAAATCTTTCAGACAATATGATGCGGTATTTGCAGCAAACTGGAGTTTTTGCCGTTATAGATAAAAATACCGATGCTCGGGAATTGCGTCGCGCAATTGAAATGGCAGTTTCTGCCAAACATAAAGAGTTGAATTCCAGTTTAGATTTAGGTAATTTTAGAACAATTCAAAAGACTAAATTACAGGATATCGTCAAAACGGCTATCGGCACAGCCGTGGCGCGGACGAGCGAGATGATCAACTGCGAAATGCAATTTGAACCGCCTTCTTTTCATGCGCTATCGCCCTTGATTTTACAAGAAAAACTGATGCAGGATTTGGGAGAAAAATTAGTGGCGGTAGCACAACTTGATTTTTCCGGTAACATGACCGGAACGGCGCATATGTTGTTTTCCCAAGAAGCGGCGGATGCGATTGTTTTGAGTCTCTGTGGCGCTGAAGTTGAAGGGGATGAACTCAATCAAATGAAGACCGATATTATGGGAGAAATTGGTAATGTCGCCATCAACGGGATTGTCGGCACATTTAGCAATACTTTAAAATATAAATTAAGTTATGTAACTCAAGTTGCTAGTTATAAACTTGGGCGTTGCTAATTGCTAATTGCTAATTGCTAATACAGCATTTTTCCTCACACTAGCCATTAGCCATTAGCCATTAGCTCCAGGTTCGAGATAACTAGCAACTTGCGTTATGTAGTTCCATCTTATATAGAAGGGTCTACAGAAGAAATTTTCAAGTTGATGAATTTAAGTTTAAAATCTACAGTTATACTATTTATGTCGCATTTTAAAATGCTATATTTACACGTAGAAGGAGATTTCGTCCTCTTTTTCCAGGCTCGTATATTGCTTGATTTGCTGTTTCGTGGTTGCTCGGGAATGGCTAAAATTCGCGTTCTAGTTGTGGATGATTCTTCGGTGGTGCGTCCCATGGTGAGTAACGCACTCGCAATCGATCCGGCATTGGAAGTTGTGGGGACGGCGGCGAATGGTCAGATTGCGATCGCTAAAATCCCTCTACTCAATCTTGATCTAATTATTCTAGATGTGGCAATGCCAGAAATGGACGGGTTAGAGACATTGGCAGCTATCCGAGAACGGGATAAAAACCTACCCATAATTATGTATAGCGCACTGACAGAATTAGGTGCGATCGCTACCCTAGAAGCGCTTTCCCTTGGTGCCACAGATTACGTCACCAAACCTCATAACATGAAAACCAAGGAAGCGGCGCTAGAGCATATTCAACAACAACTTATTCCCAAAATCAAAGTATTTTCTCATGGTGCTGCTAGGAAACAAGAGGACGCTCTGACGCGGGAAAATGGGGATGCAAAGAAAAATTTTTACTCTTCTTTCCCATCTAAAATCCTATCCCCCCCTAACCCCCCAAGAAGAAAAGCCCAGCATCCGCTGGTTTCCCCCTTTTCAAGGGGGACGGGAGGGGGATCGCTTGGGGGGAGTGCCAAGTCCAAAATCGACATCGTAGCGATTGGAGTTTCTACCGGAGGGCCAAACGCATTAGAAACTATTTTACGCGAGTTACCCGCTAATTTTCCCGTGCCGCTCGTCATCGTGCAACATATGCCGCCAGTGTTTACAAAACGCTTGGCAGAACGATTGGCACAAAAGAGCAAAATTCGAGTTTCTGAGGGCGTTCAAGGAGGTATTTTAGAAGCGGGACACGCTTGGATCGCACCGGGAGACTACCACATGGTAGTGGAAAAATACGGCGAGCGCATCCAAATTTACATCAATCAAGACCCACCAGAAAATTCCTGTCGTCCCGCCGTTGACGTGCTTTTTCGTTCTGTAGCTAAAACTTACGGCGCTAACACTTTGGCTGTAGTCCTGACTGGAATGGGACAAGATGGATTAATCGGATGCCAGTACATTAAAGAAGCAGGCGCACAGGTTATAGTTCAAGATGAAAAAACCAGCGTTGTTTGGGGAATGCCGGGAATTGTAGCTAACTCTGGTTTAGCAGAAAAAGTGCTGCCTCTAGATGAAATTGCCGGTGAAATTATTAGCCGAGTCTGCGAAGGGAGAGTGTATTGCTAGGTTGCCTGGAAACGAGGCAGAGCCTCGTTTCCTCTCGTTCCCAGGCAAGAGCCTGGGAACGAGAGGAACGAGAGCGCAGAGGCTCTGCCTCGCCAGGAAGCGAAACGAACGAGGCAGAGCCTCGTTTCCTCTCGTTCCCAGGCAAGAGCCTGGGAACGAGAGGAACGAGAGCGCAGAGGCTCAGCCTCGCCAGGAAGCGAAACGAACGAGGCAGAGCCTCGTTTCCTCTCGTTCCCAGGCAAGAGCCTGGAAACGAGAGTGCAGAGGATCTGCCTCGCTACGGACTGATATCAAACTGTTGTGGCAGCTGCCTTGTAATTTTTGACTCTGGCGCCATCTGCTACCCCTAAAACCTTTGCTAACCAAGGGGGAGGAGAGGTGGCGATCGCTTTTTGTAATTCGCTCAAAACTTCTCTTGCCGCGCCGCCTTCAGTCACTTTCATCGGATAAAGCCCGCCTTTTATTACTTTAGCAGCAGCCGGTCCCCCGATCGAGACTATATATAGCACGTGGCAATCTTTAATTAAACTGACTCGGAAGGCATTTTTATCATGTGATAAATCCGCTTCCAGCGCCGATCTGATATCGATCAGCCTCATTTCTGTTGCTGATAGCTGATAAATCAGATAGCGCTGACAAGAACCAAAATGTCCATCCAATTGCTCTTTATTGTTAGAAGCCACCGCAATGCGAATCGAGTCAGCTATATCGCCATCTTGATAAGGTTCTATTGGCGGCAGCGTTTTCTGGGCTGCATCGATTTCACCCCATAAGATTCTCACCGCTTCTTTCAATGCTGCTAGCGGGACTGTCGTATCTTCACCATCCTCTTCGCCGTCCAGATCGTATGTCTGTCCGATCGCTGTTTTCAAGGCAGTGACGGTAATTTTACTTAAGCCTGCTTCATCTATGCGATCGCCCAGTTCTGATTTTAAACCTTCTATTACCTCCCCCACCGATATTCCAGGTAATGCCCTAGCAGCTAATGCAATTCTTAAAGCCACTTCATTTGAAATGGGTTGTTGGTGCATGGTTCTCTCTCTAAATCGCTAACCGATTGGATACTACTAACTCAAGTTGCTAATTGCTAATTGCTAATTGCTAATTGCTAATTGCCAGTTTACTAATATCGTATTTTTCCTGACATTAGCCATTAGCCATTAGCCATTAGCCGCACGTTTGAGATAACTCGCAACTTGTGTTAACTAGCAGTATAGATTTTTTATATTATTAAAAATCCCTGCTGGATTTCCGTATGATTTAATACCAATCTTCGCCTCTCAATTTATTTTTGATTATCAAGAAATATTTTGTTTTATTAAAAATCGCAAATTTAAACTAACATTCCACCTTAAATCTGCAATCTGAAATCCTAAATCTGCAATTAAATTAATTCCAATTACCAACTAAGGTATATGCTGACCAAAAATACGGATGCGAGAGGATCTGATCTCCCCTAGCGGCAATTTCTGGTGGTAAAGAAATCAGACGACCATCGGATAATCTTAATTGTCCGCCTTCTACCCGGACTTGTTCTTTTAGCAATGCTAACTGTGCTTGTTTAAGCGCCTCGGTTTTAATCGGTGCTGTCCGCAATTGCAGATAAAATTCTGTCATCAATGCGAGGGAACCTTCATCAGAGGCATACCAAAGACTTCCAATTGCCGTTTTTACTCCTGCTTGAATTGCTAAACCGGCAAATCCTAATTCTGCCTGTGCGCTTCCCAGTGCGGTTCTACAGGCACTTAAAACGAGCATTTCTACTTTAGGAGGAAGTTCCCAACCGACGTTTTGCGATAAGTCTCTCAATTGATTTAATCTCAGTTTATCATCCCAAAACTGGATGTAAGATTCCCTGGCATCTCCGGGTCTAAATTCGGCGTGAGTGGCGACGTGGATCATCTCAAATCGTTGTTTACTGCTAGTAGATTTGAGGTTCTCTAATGTGGCGGTTTCGTTGAGAAATTCTACCCCTCGCCAAAGCTGATTTGTTAAGGTGGGAATTTCTACTGCTACTGCTGGTAAAGGAGTTTGTTCTTGGGTGCTTTTGGAAATACCCATTGCCAAGATTTGCGAATTGGTTATGGGAACGTAGCGGGTATCGGTGAGGCTAAAACTAGGAATTAAAGCCACGCTGTATTGTTCGATTAAAAACTGTTGACCATCGGAAAAAGCCCCGATTGGAATTGAACGCAACCCCCCATCCATTGAAAATAATAAGGTATCTATTTTATTGGCTAAAAGGTCGGATATCAAAGGCGTAACAATCCACTGATAAAGTTGTTGCGCTGGAACTTTATAATCTTCGGGACTGCTTAAATCGGTGACACCAATGCGAAATTCTCTTGCGACTTGTTGGACAAGGCTGCCCTTGGCTTCGGGAACGAACTTACGAATGATTATTCGATTATTATTTTGTTGAGATTGTGGGGTGTTACAAGCTTGAGCTTTGGGTAAAACCAGTAATAATTCCAGTCTATCTGCCAGGGAAATTACGTAAATCAGCGCGGCTTTTTTTCCTGTAGTTTCACCGAGTTGGCAAAGCGTATCGGAGATTTGGTCAACTGAGACAGTTTTACCAAATAAATTAAAGCCGAAATAGTTAGAAATTTCTAAGGCTTGCAGTTCTTCAAAAAGTTGAACTGCCTGGGCATTTGATGCGCTTGTAACAAGTTTTTCAAAGGCACTGCGGTCAATGGTCTGGTTGCTTTGAGATGTAGGCAGATCGTTTCTAGGTTGGGGATTAATTTCTATTGGGTTGGGAACCGTGACATCGGATTGCGTTCCCGATTGGTTTAATCCAGGAGACGCTGAAAATATAATTAGAATGCAACAAATCAATGAAACGAGCAAAAATTTAATCAGTTTCATAAAGTTAAACTAAAAAGAAATTAGATAACCAACTCCTAAGATAAATCGACTGCCGTCGCCTGCTTTGCCAGTAATATCGGTGACGGCGGGTGTAATAACTAAAGGAATATTGCCAAAGGGGACGACTGATAATCCAAGGGTTAAATCTTGACCCGTCCATTCTGCGATCGCACTCACAGGTTCCACTACCCGCACCGCAACGCTACCAAATACATCAATCGAATCTCGATCGTTTTGAATATCCAATTCCGAACGAAATTGTCCGCTACCAACCCCAACGGAAAGATACAGTTGACTAAAAGGTGTTTCTGTGCTTTCTTGCAAGCGAAACAGTTTCGTTACTACGCCGTAAGGACTCGTACCGCCATCGGTATTGCCCCAAGCGATCGCATTTTGCACCCCCACCGCAATGGTAAAATCCCCTGGCAACTGTCGGTGCAACTTAAAGCTAACCGTGCCATCAGCGGCGGGAGTTTCCCACAAGTCAGTCAGGGTAACGCCCACATCTAAACCCACCCATCGTCGCGCATCGCCCAATCCGATCCCAATCCCAAACACCCCGTCGGCAGAGTTGGTAAAGCGAGTGCGAGTTTGCAAACCCACACCCACGCTAGCGCTACCCCAAGATTTACCATAAGCTGAAGGATTAATCATGGTAATGCCGGGATTAGCCCGATATTCAGGTTGCCTCTGGTTTCCTAACGGTAGCAAAGGCAAGTTTTGCGGTTGAAAAGGCACTTCCCCAGGTGTAGAAGGTTGAGGCTGTAAACTGGGAGCAACACCCGGTGCATCGGGATTTTCTACAACTTCGGTTGGTAATTGGGAATTGGGAATTGGGAATTGGGAATTGGTAATTGGTAATTCTCCTCTGCTGCTGGAGTCAAAAAAAGGGGCCCGAAGAGTGAAATTGTCGGTTTTAGTGGTAAGGTTAGAGGTATTACCCGCCCCTAAATTGCTCTCCTGCTCCCCTGCTCCCCGGCTCGCCTGCTCACCTGCCCAAGATGCCCTATTCTCCTCTTCTTGTGCAAGGCAAGTTGCGGGAGTCGCTACGACTAAAATTTTGATTACAATTAAGGCGACTAAGTTTGATACACTCTTCTTCGTTGCACGAACCACTGATAACCCCCAAAAATTGGCACGCATGTTGCCGCCACCCTAGAATAATAGAAAAAACCCGATCGAAGAGCGATGGTAAACCGTTGGGCTGACAAACAACTGAAAAACTGGGAAGCGGCGCTGATTTCCCTGGAAGCAGGTTGGCATCAGTTTAACCAGGCTACCAGAGGATTACCAGACGCTCTGGATGCGGGAATGCCTATTTCATCGGTGGAGAAGACTTACCCGCTCAATTGGGATAAAGTGTGGGAAGCGATCGCATCTGACCAAATTCGCGGGCCTCAATCTTACCAGCTGTGGGAATGGTGGTTTCAAGGACAGACTCTCAAGCACCGCTTGCAACAACTGCGAATCTTAACCCAAGACTACATCGAAGAAATTCACCACTCAGCCCGCCAAGCAACCGAATTTTGGCTAGGTTTCGACCAAGGCAAAACAGGCTGCCGTACCTCTTATATTGAAAATACCCATAAACCATTAGTCGTCACTCCGCCAACTCCCTACCAAAAAGGCGAAATCTTAGGTTGGCATTACGCAACGGTTAAACAGCAAGTTCAAGAACGACTTGAGTGTTGTAGTCTGGATACTTGTCAATTGTTTACTTGGGGTTAATAACAGTAGTAAAACCTGCTCCTACAGCCGGTGTCTATCCATTGAGCTATGATCAAGATAAATAGCTGTTGCTATTTGTCAGTCGTCAGGAGGAGAAGAATTATGTCTAAATTACAAGCTGTCCGGGTCGCTTTTGCCATCGCACCACGACGGACACAAGGCACAGAGATTCTAGTTCGATCCTCCATCTTCCAGGAATGAAACTAAAAATTCCTCTGTGCTACTTGTGCAAAACAATTAGCACCCATTGAGGAAATACAAGTGAATTTAGATTCTTTAGGCTGGAACGACTTTTTTGCTTCCAGTTTTGCCTCCTATCGTCTGCAAGGATTTACGGTAGGCAGGGTAGCAATTGAACGCAGAAATACTTACGTTCTCTATACCGAAGCCGGAGAACTAGCAGCAGAAATTACAGGCAAAATGCGGCATCGTGCCGCGCAACCGCAAGATTTTCCAGCCGTGGGAGATTGGGTAGTAATTCGCACTCTCAAGTCGGAAGCACGAGCCACAATTCACGAAATTTTACCCAGAAAGAGCAAGTTTTCCCGCAAAACCATTGGTGCTAAAACAGAAGAGCAAATCGTTGCTGCCAATGTTGATACTGTCTTCTTAGTCTCAGGATTGGATGGTGATTTTAACCTCAGAAGAATTGAACGCTATCTGATTCTGGCTTGGGAAAGCGGTGCAAGTCCAGCGATCGTTTTAAACAAAGCAGACTTGTGCAACAACATTGAACAGCGCATCGCGGAAGTCTCTTCTGTTGCCCTTGGTGTGCCAATTATTGTTTTAAGTGCTGCTAACAATCAAGGATTGGATGCCCTTAAACCTTATCTTCAAGCGGGTAAAACGGTTGCTTTAATGGGGTCTTCTGGTGTTGGCAAGTCTACTATCACCAATCAATTACTACCAGAAGCAACTCAAACAGTTCAACCCGTGCGCCAAAGCGACGATCGAGGCAAGCATACAACATCCCATCGCGAGTTAATTTTACTGCCAACAGGCGGTTTAATTATAGATACCCCAGGAATGCGGGAACTTCAAATTTGGGCAGGTGATGAAGGTTTGCAAGAAACCTTTGCAGACATTGAAATGCTAGTCCACCAATGCCGCTTCCGCAATTGTCAGCACGATAGCGAACCTGGTTGTGCAGTGCAGCAAGCTTTGGCAGAAGGGAAACTCGATTATTCCAGGTTTTTGAGTTACCAAAAACTGCAAAAAGAACTCAACTATCTGGCACGGAAACAAGATCAACGGGAATATTTAGCGGAGAAAGAGCGATGGAAGAAGATTCATAAAGCGATGCGAAATCATCACAAGCGTTGATTGAATATTGGGCAAAAGTCAATCACCCTGGAAAACCTAACCCCCCAACCCCCTTAAGAGCGAGGGAAGGGGGAGTCAGAAAGCCCCTCCCCGAAGCGGGGAGGGGTCATATGATGTCCGGCAAATCACCCATAATATAAATCAGGTTGCATCACCAGTGATATCATGTCGGTTGAATTGCCCATAATAAAAAAACCTCACAGAGTTGTTGTGTAGGGACACGGCATCATAGATTTCTCGTTCAAACAGATAACTTTGATCGTGCCGTGTCCCGGCTTCTGATTATGGGTAATCAACCGGACATCATATCAGATCGCAAAGTCAATTTACCAACAAAATCATAAATTCCGGATCTTCCGTAGTTAGAGCGCTCTTGTATCAATTGCAATTATCAAATTGCTCCTCTACACCCTGACGAATGGCGTCTTCTAACTCATCAAGGCTTTTAGGGGTGCCTCGATATTTCAGGCATCCTGCCACATTTTCTAAGGTAGTTTCCCCAAAAGGTTTTTTAGGTTTTAAGAGAATACCATCACCCATGTCAATTGCGATTACAGCGGCTTGCAGCCGCGTGAGGGAAAGCGTTATCGCTTCGTTTGTGTAGCGGCACCCTTAAGGGTGCCGCTACACAAACGAAGGTGTACCTCACTCAGCAAGCAATCCGCTATAGTTCTTGCCGGGGTTCCCAGGGATGAGCATCTCGCAAAGCTTTGGGAATAATGACTTGACCAGTATTTGACAATTGAGTTACTTCCATTGAAAAAGCGTTTCAATCGGTAATAATTTTGTCATAATTTTAGCATGGTAATATATAACGCAGCCTCAATCCTCCAAATCTATCTGCTTAACTACCTCCAAAGGAAGCTCTAACACTTCGGCAATTTGCTCGTCACTTAAGCCAAACTGCCTTAATTTATCAACTTTTTCAATCTGAGTTTGATTCTTGCTTTGCTGCTGTAAATCAGACTTTACAGGCTGAGTTTTATCTGGAGTAGGATTGGGGATATCTGGATTATTAATGATGCAGCAAATTATCTTACTACTGCTACTTTTATCAAAAGAAATATTCAGATTTATTTGACGTTCTAAAATAGATTGAAGATGCTTTTTATCAACCGTTTCGCCAAAAATATCAGATAACATTCGCCAAAGCTCGTAACCGACTTCCTTAGTATGACCCGTCGTACAATTATAATTTTTGGCAATCTCGGAATACTTTTGGCGCTTCAGCGTTCCCTCGATAATTCCCCGTTGCAAGTCATTTAAACGTTTGCCTTTCTTGGCGTAGACAACTTCGTCTACAAATTGCAATACCTCGCGAATGTCCATCGGCAGGGGTTTGAGAAAAATGGGGTTATTACACCCAACTTAATCCATCCTTATCCGCCTTTTTCCGCCTTGAATTTTTAAATTTACAAAAATTATCGAAATTTCCGCCTTTTTCCGCCTTTTTCCGTCTTTTCAGGTTTGGTGCGATCGCTCTAGTATGTGTATCATCTACCGCACAGATCGCTAAGCACTAAATCAGAACCAAAGCGCGATCGCCTCAAAATTCTCTTATTTGAATCTCTTTCTCGCGATTTACCCAGCCAGGGGGGTAAAAAAACGCCTCAAATACCCTCTCTGCAAGGGTTTCGTCATTTTGTTTTTGCGGAACTTTCGTTGAAACGCAAAGGATCAATAAATATGCTCAGAAAAAATCCAATCAACAGTCGATTATTTCTCGTAGCCACTGTCTCATCAATTGTAGCGTTAGGAGTAGTTGGGGAAGCACAAGCGGCTTCATTTACTGTTTACAACACAGGTGCCGGTGTATCCCCTGGTGCAGTAGATCCTCACTGGCAGATTATCAGCGCACCTCCGGGAGTTTCTACTGGAGCTGGTTCAGCAATTGAATTAACCTCAATTCCCAGCCCTCCTTGGTTTGCTAATGATTCTACATCCCAGTGGATTGGATCGGCTCAAAGTGGTTTTTTTGCTACTGGACCTGGAGGTTTTTATACGTATGAGACAAAATTTGATCTGACAGGACTTGATCCATCAACAGCAGTACTTAAATTTTTTCTAGCATCAGACGATCAGACTACAAATGTAGCTCTTAATGGGAAGAGTATCATTAGTGGTTCCCCATCATATCTAGATAATATTGGCTTTCAGGGATTTCCAGCAGCACCACTCACTATTAATAGGGAGTTTGTACCTGGCATTAATACCTTAAGAATTAGCCTATTTACTGGGGCTGGAACACCTACTGGTTTACGTGTAAACTTTACTGAAGCAACAGCAGCAGCTACACCAGTTCCTGAACCTAGCGCTGTAGCTGGATTGCCCTTGTTAGCTATGAGTGCAGGCTGGCTTCTGAAGAAAAAGATGAAATAAGATCGCAGCGCTTCCAACATTGAGGCAATTACAGCGGATTGCAAATGAGTGAGGTACACCTTCCTTCGCAGTGTGCGGGCAGCATTAATGCTGCGCGCTTGACAAACAAAGCGATTTCGCTTTCCCTCACGCGGCTGCAAGCCGCTGTAAGATAAAAGAGTCTTGCGGGGTGGGTTTATAGATCCTTTGGGTTTCCTTCAAAGGACATATCTCATAGACTTCTGCAAAAAACAAACTTTTTGGCAGGCAAGATGCTTACCCCACAAGAGTTTTTGGACATATCTCATAGACTTCTGCAAAAAACAAACTTTTTGACAGGCAGGATGCCTACCCCACAAGAGTTTTTGGACATATCTCATAGAGATGCTACCGGACATATGATACCGAATCCGTCTGCATCGGAATTATAGAAATTTTCAATGGTATCAACGATCCTTGTAGGGGCACGGCATTAATAGGTTTTGCGCTTAACGAGAAGATTTTCTCTTGCCGTGCCCCTACAACCAATTTTAATCATTCAGATGCAACCGGACAGGATATGATTCCTTGGAAAGCGATCGCTCTAAACCAACCTGCCAGCGACAAGATGCGATCGCACATCATTAACTGACTACCAACCACTAGAATTGAAACAGCCATTACCCCATTGCAACCTATGCTAAGAACCGTTGAAGGCATTTATCAGAATGGGCAAATCGAGCTAACTGAGCTACCGCAGAACATCAACTCGCGCGTCCAGGTTCTCGTCACCTTTCTTGAACCGGGCAAAGTCGATCCTACCAAACTGCGCCAATTGATTGACCAACTAGAAACCATCGCAGGCATCCAGCAAGGCTTCGAGGAACTAGAGCGCGGACAAACTCGCCCGATTGGAGATTTTGTCCAAGAAATGCAGCGTAAAATAGAAATATTTACTAATTAATACTTCATTCAAATACCTAATCGTTTTTGGGCTGACTCAAGCGATAACCGTTTAGTTGAGCGCGAGCGCTGTGCTAGAAATTCCATAAATTCTTCGTTCTGGCTTAGTGCCTTTACTTCAGCGGCAAAATCATCTATAACGGACAAAACAAACTCTGTTCCATCAGGCTTTTTTAGGATGAGGGTGTCCTGTTCTGCCAGTTCAATTAACTCGATTAGTGCAATTACTTGATCTTTGGTTACAGTTGGAAATCCTTCTAAAAAATCATCGATTGATTCTCCCGCCTCTAGATAGTCAAAAAGTGTTTGCACGGGAACTCTAGTGCCTATAAAAACTGGCGTCCCGCCCATAATTTCACTAGAGGTGCTAATCATCGGAAAATTCTTAGACATAAGCTTTTAGCTAGGTTGTAGTATTGATTTTTTGTTTTTGCCATCTTTCTACGCTTTGTTTCACTGCTTCTATTTCCTCAAAATCTACCCGAATCAGAGCCGTTTCAAATTCTATGCCCAAAACTGTGCTGACTTCGAGGATTTCGACAAAGCTGGCACATTGATAATCTGTGTCTTCATACTGCTTAACTCGCTGTTCGTCAATTCCTAGTCTCTGGGCTAGTTCTTGCTGGCTGATTTTTGCTGCTAGGCGACCTTTAATTAAAGCATCTGGCAACTTATTTAAACTTTCAACTTTAATTTGTATCGGCTGGCTATTGTCGCAATTAATCAGTCTTTCATATTCAGCAATTTCTGCCTTTAATTCGTCAACTTGACTCTCATATGAGTCTCTATGAAGCTTCCAGCGCTCATATGAGGCTTTCAAGCTCTCATTACTATCCAATTCAGTTATTGATCGCTCAAATCTCCGCAACCAATCCAAGGAGTGCTGATATTGTTGTTCGTTTTTTATCATCATGGCTCCCAACGTTGTAAATCTATCGCAACAATTCCTTTGAGCGTATTTGTTCTTGTATCAAATTGAAAGAAGTCTATGTAGGCTGTCCCCGTATCATTAGCTGGGTAATTGGATGGGAAAATCTCACCCCTGTACTTGTTTTTTTGCTCTGCACGTCGCAACGCAAAATTATATAAAGTAGGAGCAATAGATTTCAGGTAATTTATATCAACCCCATTGTCTTCCCAGCAGACATCGAAATCACCAGGATTTTGTTTGTTGGTCACAAAACTACCATCTATAAAAATAGTTGGACAACCTGCTGATTTGAGTTGTTCCATTGCCATTTTGAGTCCATCTATCAACCTCAGCCGACGCGGTGTTGTACCAAATCTATCTACAAATTCTTCCCATTCTGCCCAATGAACTCCTGGTGGTAGATTGCCGTTTTCATCGAAGTCTGGAATCACTTCCTCACACCCAATTCACAGATTAATTGTCTGGATCTTGAGCGTATCATATAGATACATAGTAAGGGGAGAAGGCAGACAGTTTTTCTGCAAGTACTATGGGAACGATGCTTGCAGAGGTAGCAATTCGCACCCCTGCATATCTAAATCTAATTTATTTCAAGTAGGCAATCGTTACGCCTGCACCGCCTTCTTTTTCTGCGGCTAACTCGAAACGCTCGACTTGCGGGTGCTGCTTTAAGAATTCGTGGACGCCTTCGCGCAATTTTCCCGTACCTTTACCGTGTACGATCCACAAAACTCCTGCTTCTGTTGCTTGGGCGATTGCTCGCTCAATTTCGCTTTCTGAATCTGCAACTCTTCGCCCTCGAATATCGATTGTATTGCGAGAGGTGCGAATCGTGGGAACAGGTTGGGATTGGGATCCCCCCTTGCCCCCCTTATTAAGGGGGGTTTCTGTTGGAGCAGGTTTCGGTTTAACTGGCAAGTCGGGTTTTTGACCGTCTAATGATTCGATATCTTCTAAACCAACGGTCATTTTCATCATGCCAAAACGCACGCTCAACTGATTATTTTCATTCGGTTCGCTCAGCACTTCGGCAGTTTGTCCCAGGCGGGGAATGCGGATGCGATCGCCTATTTGCGGTTTAAACCCTGGTTTGGGTTTCGGCGGCGGTGGTGTATGTTTTTGGGCAATTTGATTGATCTCTTGGGTTGCTGCTTGAGCATCTTGCGCTGTCATGGAACCTTGTTGCAAGCGACGAATCACCGATCCGATTTCTGCTTTGGCGCTGGCGATCGCTTTTTGCACTTCTTGTTCTTGTTGCAGTCGCAATTGGTTTTCCCTTTCCTTTAATGCGGCTGCTTTTTGCGACACGTCTCGATGCAGGCGTTCTGCTTCTTTCAACAATTGCGCCGCTTCGTCTGCTTTGGTTTCCTGGCGGCGACGTTGCGCTTCTAACCCGGCGATGACTTGGTTTACGTCTTCCGACGCACCACCCACGTAGGTTTGAGCGAGTTCGACTACTTCGGGTTTTAGTCCCAAACGTCGCGCAATGGTAAGCGCGTTGGAACGTCCGGGAATTCCCCACAGTAACCGATAAGTCGGCGACAGACTAACATCGTCAAATTCTACCGAGGCGTTTTCAAACCGCTCGTCTTCATATTTCAGCGCTTTGAGTTCGCCAAAGTGGGTTGTGGCAATCGTCAGCAAAGCATTGTCGGCGAGGTATTGTAGGAGAGCGATCGCTAACGCACTACCTTCTGCCGGATCTGTTCCCGCTCCCACTTCATCGAGCAATACCAGAGCAGATGAGGGAGATGAGGAAGTAATTTCTTCCCCATCTTCCCCATCTTGCTTATCTTCTTCTCCTCTGCTCCCCTGCTCCTCTGCTCCCCTGCTTTCCTCTCTCCCGATAGCATTCAAAATCCTACTAATCCGGCGGATGTGACCGGAAAATGTAGAAAGACTTTGCTCTAACGATTGTTCGTCTCCAATATCTGCCAAAATTTGCTCAAACCAAGGCAATTCTACCGGCTCGCGCGCTGGTACAAACAATCCCACCTTCGCCATCAGCGCTGCCAAACCTAGCGTTTTCAGGGTAACGGTTTTACCGCCCGTGTTGGGGCCTGTAATCGTTACTACCCGTATCTGCGGCTGTATCAGTAAATCTACTGGTATGACTGCATGACCTTGCTCGTGCTGTTGTTGCCATACCAGGAGGGGGTGGCGCAACTGACGCAGGGTGATACTATTTTCGATTTGGTTTCTACCTCTGCTCACCTGCTCCCCTGCTCCCCTGCTCTCTACCTCGCTACCAAAATCGATAAATCGAGGGGGATTTGCGCCTAGCCAGAAACTGTAACGGGCTTTGGCGGTGGCAAGATCTAAAGTAGTAGCGATCGCGAGCAATCTTTCCAAGTCAGATTGAACTGCGGCGACTTGTTCGCTTAAAGCTTGGCGGATCGCTTCTTCTTCAGTTTGCTGTTGGCGCATCAGCTGGCGCATCTGGTTTCCTAAAGAAACGATCGGATTCGGTTCGATGTATAGGGTAGCGCCGCTGCTGGAGGTATCGTGAACAATGCCGGGAATCGCGTCTTTTTGGGGTGCTTTAACGGGGATAACAAAGCGATCGCCGCGTTGAGTAATCACCTGTTCCTGCACTGCATTCGAGTGGCGCTGCATAATACTTTGCAGTCGCTGATAAATCTGCTCGCGACAAGAGCGGATTTGATTGCGAATTCCGGCGAGTTTGGGACTTGCTCGATCTGCGACTTCACCCCTATCGTCGATGCAGCGGTGAATTTCTTGTTCTATTTCCGGATACGTCCGCAATTCTGCCACAAGCGAGTTCAGAACCGGCAAATCTTCCTGAGCATCGATGACGCGCCGCAATTGCCTAGTTCCGGCTAAAGTTGTGGCGATCGCCAACAGTTCGTTTCCGGATAATATACCCCCAATTCCTGCCCGCAACAGCGACTCGCCGATATCTTGGATGCCTTCAAACGACAACCCGGTGGCGAGGCGACTTTCTAGCAGGTATACTTCTTTAGTTTGATTTAACAGATGTATACTTTCAGACTGAGTAGCTGGGATTTGCAGATTGCGAGATGCGAGCGCTCCTAATTTTGTGGCAGCAAAGGTAGCTAGATGCTGACACAGGCGCGACCATTCTAGAAGTTCTAAAGTTTCGGATTGAATCAAAGCTGGTGGGTAATTGCTAATTGCTAATTGTTAATAGCTAATAGCTAATGGCTAATTGCTTGACTGTTAGCCATTAGCCATTAGCTATTAGCTGGTTCGTAAAGATACTCGAAACCGTTCCCGTCGAGGTCGCGACCGTAGAAGGAGGCGGTACCGTCGCGATGTTCGTGGATATGGGTAACTTTAATGCCAGAGGTTTTCAGCTGTTCGTAGGCGGCTTCCATTTCCGCGCGATCGCTGAACACAAAGCCAAAATGCGGCCCCGCTTGGTCGTATCCCGGACTTAACAGCGCCAATCCGTCATCCCCTGCTTTGAGGTAAGCCCAGTCCGCATCTTTCCAGACTAGCTCCATTCCCAAGTTTTGGTAAAACTCAGCCGATAAGTCAATATCTTGGACGCAGATGGCAACGTGACCCAGTCGTTTCAGCTTCATTGTCAAAAATCTATTGTTTCTCCCTATTTTCACTCTAGCAATTGTCGCTGCAAAATTCCTTAGCAAATTCGCGAAACAGCAGCCGCGCTGCCAGAGATGCGATCCGCGATCGCACGAGCTTGATCGGTCGCCCTGCTGCCTTCTCTGCGTCTAGTTGTTCGCCCAAACGTTCGCCAATTTCGTTCTTCAATCGCTGATTGCGAGGTTCTATTCTTGTAAAGACCCATTGCCAAAAGGCCATTCGGCAAAGGCTTGAACCGTCTACTACCCTAGACCGCTTGCTATCGCCGCTACTTTCTTCTGTAGGAGCGACCCCTAAAGCTTTTTCAAACCTGCGACGCGATAAGTGGCGCTTGGTTGGTTTGCCAGACTTTCGCCCCTTGCGAATTTTGATATCAGGTTTACCATCAACCAGGTAGTTCTCAAACGGGTAAATTTGGCTCAAAAGCAGAGACTGCATCCGCAGCCCAAAACCAAACCGGGCAAACACCCTACAGTAACGGTTGAACTGGGGAAGCCGAATTAAGCTTTTTAACTCCAACTCGATGCTCAATTCTTCCCGCTGGAGATCGCAAAGGCTCGCCCCATGGTGAGTGACCGCAGGCGTTAAGCCTAAACCAACGGTTTGAGCATAAAGTTTTTCGTATCTAGTTGACGTTCTTTCCCCCGCTAACCATCCCCACAATAGGGGTATTTCACCCGTTTTGGAGCGAACCGATTTAACCAGCGCTACCTCTGGAAACTGCCATGCTAGGTCTTGCCGGAGGCGGTTGATGATCGGGGACTGTACCCTGGTAAGGTGAGCTAATCGCAATACGAGCTGGCGAATTCGCGCAATGCTAGCGTCTCTAATTTGAACGAACCGGCGCGGCTCAAGCAGGTAATCGAAGCAATAACAAGCAAGTGCTAATGCGTCTGCATCATCATCTTTATCGGGCAAGCCCAAATGACCGGCGCGGTAACTGCGTAATTGCTTGTGTCCGACCAACCTCACTTCTATACCGGCGCGCGCTAGGTAAGTTCCCCATAGCCTAGAATAGTTGACCCCAGTAGGATCCATTACTGCGACATCGGGGTTAAGTTCAAGCAACTTTTTAATTCCGGCTGCGGTGGCTTCAAGTTTGAAAAAATCGCACTCGTAGTAATATTGCTTGGGGTCGGTTGGTCGTGTTAATAATAAGCAGCAGGAAACAGAAGACTTGCTAACATCAAGTCCTAAAACTTTTGTCATTCTGTTATTTCTTGGGTGAAATTGAATCCCTAAGTGCAAGCCTATGAATCACCCGAAGACCAGATAGTCTAGTTCACTCTCAAAGCCAAGGCACAAGGGAAACGGTGACACCAATAACTGAGCCTACGAAAATAGAAAAGCCGTTTGATCCTGTTTTATTGTCAAAGCCCTAAGTTATTAACTTGCCACCGTGCGAAATGATTTGGACTCATCCCGCGACTCTCCCCTTGCAAAAGAGGAGAGTTTCGCTAACCGAGTCCTTAAGTTAACTCTTCAGGCGGATTGGCAATTTTGGTTTCTTCGTTGTCAATTACTTCACTAGCAACGTTATTTATCGCTGATAGTGATTCTACAACTGCAATTATTTTTCTGGCTGCTTCACCAACAAAGGTGTCTACCTCACATTCACCCTCAGTGTAAGTAACCATAACCGATAGATCATTTTCGCTTTCGCTTTCATCTTCTGGAATGATAGAAACATCGTGAATGCTGGCGAAATTAATAAAGCGATTGTTGTTGATTTTGACAAAGTGCATCATGTTACCTTTATAATTGTGATGGAGAAAGTCTGAAGTGTCCTGGTGAGCGAGCGCTCGATTTATTGGGTTGGTCTGGCGATCGCTTGCTGCTTTTAAACGAGCGCGGTTGATTATGTTGAGCGCTTCGTTATAGTCAGGGTCTTGGAATCGCGTAGGTGAAGATAGCACCCAGTCGCCGTTGTAAGGCATTAGGAAATATTGCTTAGGTAGGTGAATGTTGGGCTTAACTAACCAAAGGTAGGGTTCGTCGCTGGAAAGCACAGCCCAACCCGCAGCGCGAAACTCATCTGCTATTTTTGCGATCATCGTTGTTTTTTATTCTCCCTCTCAATTACCAAGAATAATGCTCTGTCTGTCTGAGCATAAATTTCTCTCGCCAGGCTAAGGTTAGTTAAGATTTCATCGATTTTTTCAAGTGAATAATCGTTAACCCTATCCTGCGCTTTTTGCGCAATATAGCTGTAAAAGGAGTTAATTTCCTTTTGGTTTGGGTCCTCGCTAAGGCTAAGTGTTTGAATCATTTGGTTCATTGCTAATGAGACTAAAATACCAATCATTTCTGTCGTTACCAATATTTCGTTTACCGTTGTCGGGTATTTCTGTCTCAATATTTCCTGCCGCTCTTTGTCCTGCGTCATATTCTTGTACTAATGTGTTAACGTCTTCTAACCAATCTGCTTCTTCTTGTTGCTGTTGCTCGGCGGATTCCTCATTATTAGCATCTGCCTCTAGCTTGTTGTCTAGCTTGTTGTCTAGTAACGCTTCTAAATAATCGTCGGGAGTCATTCCCGCTTCGCGTGCCAGCTTTTCCCACTTTTCACGGGTAGTAGTGCGGATCTGTACTTTCTTCTTTGCCGGTGGTTCAAAAGTCTCTTCCACAATTTCACTAATTTTGTTGGCGGTAATGAGGTGAGCGGGAAGATTATCTACAACTTTCTGCCACTTCTGCTTTATAACTTCAATGGGGTGAGGAGGTACTTCTTGCTTAGAACACCGCTCACTTAAGTATCTATCAAAAGCTTTCTGGGCTTGCTTGTAAATCTTCACTAGGGGACGCGCTTGAGCTTCGCAATTTGGAAGCCTATGTAAGTGAAATCCGCTCAAAATTAGCTTGTAACAAACTAATGCAGCATCAATTATTTTGTTAACGTACCATTCGGATTTACCAATAAATCTGCGACATAATTCACTGAAAATTTGGCATTTATCGTTTGATTATGTAGGGTTTTCGTAGATTCTATAGCGCCGTACCGCATTAGCTAGCAGACCGATTCGCACGTAGCTAAACGAGAAATTATTAATTTCTGTTACCGCCCATTCAAAAGTAATGCAGTGTCCCTCTCTGTCAATTTCAGTAGCATATTCCACCAAATCATCGACCGTTGGAGCCATCGGGTAATAATAGGGTTCTGGTAATAAGTCGTGGGTTACATCTACCATCACTTCCACCTATTTTTTTCGCTATTTATTCCAAGTAGAGGGGTTTTTAATGTTAAGTACTTTGAGGTAGCTTTTGCTTTGTTTGAGAAAGATATTTAATTCTCTTAAATAATGCACAGCGTCATCTTCGTCGGTGAACCGATCTATGATAAACCAACAGTTTTTTTTACAGAACAATAGCAACGCCTTGTTGGTGTTGAAATAATTTGAGTTGTTCATTATCGTTTCTCAAGTTTGGGAAGAAATGCTCGCGCGTAAAAAGGTTATCCAACGACGCGAGCGTAAAGTGCGTTAAAAGATGTTTTCGCCGATGTTTGATTGGTGTCTAAGCATCACCTCCTTTAAAATTGAATGTCGTCTGTATCAATCTCAATAAGGCTAGTATTTTCCTCCTCAATTACTGGAGATAGTAACTTGGAGAATTGAGGCATGTTAGTAGCGTCTGGTTTAATTCCTTGAGTTCTCAGGAATTCTGCCATCGCGTTCCAATCGGCAGTTTTAGCTTCTAGTTTGCGTTCCAATGTTTCTATTTCACTTTTCAAGTTGGAATACTTCTCGAGCAGCTCGTCAAATTTGGGCAAGCCGCAAGATTTAACTAAAGCCCTCAATTCTTCAATGACGAGTTTTATGTCGTCGTCAGGGTTAATGTCCTTAGCGAACCCAAGGCATTCGCTGCTAGAATTTCCCAGGAAAATTCGTGCGCTGTAATGAACTTTGGGGATGGTCATAATTTTGGTTAGGTAAGGGGCATCAATGCGGCGATGCCCCAAAAGAAAGGAGTGTTACCAAGACATTGTGATAGAGAATAACGTATCAGATTAACATCCTTAATCTCAATTCATAGGCAGTTCCTCAACTCAATTTAATTGGGATTTACCCTCATTCCCTGCGCTTACCAGGAGGTGTAGGTATGGATAACCAACGACGAACAAGCGCATCTTTAACTGAACTAAACGTCGCCACTCGCTCCAACGGTTACCCGTAAGGGTGGCGAATGACACACCACACGAGCTACCTCCATTGGCTATCAAAGCATTCCAAATTAGTGATTCAGTTGTGGAAGTGTCCTCTTCCAAATAGAGGACGCGGCGCGTGCTGCCTTGGAGTTGCTCCTCATTTACCGCCGATGCTGGTTTCTGGGCGTCCCACCGGGTTGGGTGGGGGGAGGCTGCTTTTGTTCATCTAATGATTGTACGGAATAAGCAAAATATTGTTGACTTATTACGTACAATGTCCGGAAAATATTTTCCGTACAATAGGGGAATCTTTATGATCAGCATGAATGAAGCCTATGGGCAGCAGATTGAAAACGAGCCACGGCAAGTATGGGGAGAGGACAGCCAGAGCGGATGTTCGGATCTCTCCACAGGCGAAACAGGGACTACTCCAGATAGCAGCAAGGTTTCAGGTGAGCCTGAACGAATTTATAGAAAAGTTGGGACGAGGGGAATACTTGATCCAGCCGTTCTCGGGGGAATACTAAGCCTGGAGAGAAAGAAAGCAGAGGAAGCGCTCAGAAATGCAGAAGAATGCATTCAGTGGTACACCAGAGAGAAGGACCGCGCTTTGGAATGGATTTCAGAAATTGATGCCCTCCAGGCTCAATTAAACATCAATGATGAAACTAAGGCAGAAGCCGACGCTGAGGTGCAAGCGGAAGTCGAGTAATTTAGAAACCAGCGATCGCCCAACCCGATCGCTGGTTTTATTTTGGCGGCTGTTGGGTGCGATCGCCTTTAACCCCCAGTGCCAGCGACCCTAGCTCGAAGCCGTTCCAGCAGCTCCTGGCTCTCCTTGATGTCTTGGCTGG
>NZ_BLAY01000092.1 GCF_020521235.1 Microseira wollei NIES-4236
GCGCAGAAGCGTGGGGAAAGTTTCCGTTGTAATTGACTAAATCGGGGGTAATAGTCTCGCCAAAGTGGAAAGGTGTCGTTGTACCCGCACGACAAGCATATTCCCATTCTGCTTCGCTGGGTAGGCGGTATTCCCGTTTAGTTTTTTGCGACAGTCTGGCGCAAAACTCAACGGCGTCTAGCCAGGATACATTTTCTACAGGTCGGTTTTCTCCTTTGAAATAAGATGGATCGGATTCAAGGTCGCGGTTGATTTTAGGCAGAGCAGCAACAGCTTGCCACTGCGCCTGCGTTATTTGGTATTTTCCCATAAAAAAGGACGGAACGCTAACCAAATGTTGCGGTTCTTCATATTCATACCGTTCTGCCTCTGTTTCCGGCGAACCCATGAGGAAAGTGCCGCCGGGGATGGCGACCATTTCTAGAGAGATGTTGTTGCCTAAGTCTTCTGTAAAATAGCTCGCTTGCTTGCGTTCTCGCGTCACAATTTCGCCGCGCGAGTTGACAGTAACAACCTCAAATTCAAACGTTGGCAGTTTGGTTACACCCGGATTTTTTAACTTTACCCCTGCAACGGTTAATTCTGCTGGCAATTGGTTAAATTGTTCGTCAGCACCCTTTTGATTTCCCCTCGCCAAACGTCCCAAACCGCGGGCAAAAGTCAGCAATGGCTGAAAATCAGATTCTGCTAAAGGTTCAGAAAAAGTCGCCACCAAAGAAGCGGCATGAATTTGGTCTTGTTTATCCCCCGCATAAAGTTGTTGTAACCTTAAAGCCAATTGTCGTGCTAGTTCGTTTGGTTCCGTATAAGCTAAAGCAATCCATCGGGGATTTTCGCCAAAATCTGCGGCTTCCCCATCGGGAATTTTTTGCCAGATATAAAACAGCAAGGCATCGGATAGCTGGTTCAACCGTTCGTTACCAAATCTGGGATTTGATTTGAGGTGTTTTAATAATAAATGCCGGACAGCACTATCCATTTCATACAAGCAATACCCCCTCGGTTGACAAAGATTGGACAGTAACAAATCCGGTATCCCGAGCCAAGGAATATCGTAACTCTTTCCTTGGCAATCAAATTGAAAATTTGCCCGCAGGTAGTAGAGTAAATCTGGTGTCAAGGCGAGGGGAAAGGCAGCAAGATAGGCGAGTTCTAAATAATGCTCTCCCCTGCCAGCAAACGAGCAAATCCGACGCGCAGCAATTTGGTACTTGAGCGCATCTTCCTCACATCTTGCACCAAGAGGCAGAGCCTCAGTATTCTCGTTCCCAGGTTCAACCTGGGAACGATGTCCGGGAGGTTCTACCTCCCGTGGTGCAAGATCTGAGTTTTCCCCATCCAGAAACCTGGTATTATAATTCCTCAGAAACTCTTGTGGGGTAGGCGTCTCGCCTGCCTTTGAGCTTAGATCTTGGAGACTTGTATCGCTCATCAATCCTTGTCCGCGCAAATTCCCGATAGTCTTTTGCCATCCAGATAAACTAAATTCAAACATTGGCACAAATTCAGCTATGGCATCAGCAGTTGCGGGATAGGATTAAGCCAAGTCACCTGTTTTACCATCGGTTTAATCCGCCCAAAAAACTCGCGAGTTAATCTAATTCTGCCAGGATTGAAACCTCCCCGCGCTGCACCACCATCGCTGAAAATAAGTATCGTCGTTCGATTTTGATGCCAATGGATAGTCAAATCAGTAATTTTATCTTTTTTAAACGGTTCCAAGTTCGGTTGCAGATACAGAAAATCGCGAATAGCGTTGTTAAAATAATAAACTTTAACCTGACCCACCCGTTCCCCATCCCTAGCTGTTGCGATTAAACGCTCTGCTAAATTATGGAAAGGCAGCATCGAATTACTTTGGTCAATCAGCAGAATTAATTCAATTTTGTTCGCGCGACTGGAAGCCAAGACAGGTTCGAGAAAAAATCCCTGCTGAGAAATGCGTTTAACTGTGGCGTCTACATCTAATTCCGCCGCAATTCCGGAGCGAATTGGATAGCGCAAATACCGCCAACCTCGTCGCAGTTGCCTGCGCGTGACAGGAAAATATTCATGATTGAGGCTAAATTTAATAACCGGAGTTTGCCTATCTGGTTGAATCCCTTGGGTAACAGCTTGCGCGACTTCAATTTCTGCGGTTACTTCGGTTGTTGTAAGCGGATTATTCTGAGGTGTTTTGGCGGTAATTTCTGCCGCAGTTTGAGGCGGCTGCTTTAATTCTGTTTCCGGTGCATTAGGGATTATTCTTGCTGCTTGAATCCCAGCTTCTGTATATAGTTCAAAATCATCATCAAAGCACTTTTTCTCAGCCAGTGACTTGACCCACAAACGACGGCACAATTGCTTTAATTATTGATAACTTTTCGGCTGAAACCCGCGTTCAACCGCTTGCAGCAATAGTTAATAATCTTCTAAGCGCAAGGGCAATCCTGCCGTTCGCAGTCCCGAATATAATTTCCAAAGGTGAGAGTCATTCACTGTCACGGCGTTGTCTCCAATAACGTTTTACCTCATCTGGAGTTTTCAACAAAGTACCTAAAAAAGGAATTCCTTCCTTGAGTTTTTCGGGGACTTGTTTCAGATCGGATAGCAACAGTGCTTTTATCCAATCAAGCAATTCGCTGGTACTGATGCGCTTGTTGCTAACTTTCTCGGTATTGTCACGCAGTTATAAAAAAGTATCGATAATTTCCTCGGTTAAAATTTCCGGTAACTGTTCGCCAAAATGAGCTTTGATAATATTATACAGTTCCTCGGCGATCGGCGGATCAAAGTAGTGAAAAAAGCAGCGTCTTAAGAAAGCGTTGGGTAAATCTCTTTCCCCGTTGCTGGTAATAATTACAATCGGCGGTGCTGCAAGTTGCTCTGGCGAGGGAATTTCCGTTTGGGTTTCTTCAAAAAAAAACCGTTTTTCTTCCATTTATAACAGCAATTCCTTGGGAAATTCTATATCTGCTTTATCGATTTCATCAATTAAAACAATCGTGCGAAACTGACTTTGAAACGCTTTACCCAAGGCACCAAATTTGATATACCCTGCTTGGGTTTTATCTTTTAGGCGTTTAATTCCTTCCTCGTCGAGTTGTTTTACTCCTGCTAGTTGAGCATCGCGCAAGCGCGCGACAGAATCGTAAATATAGAGTCCATCTCTGCCACGACTGGTGGATTTGACATACCAAGCTTCCTAGGGATATTTTTGCAGGTTTGCTGCTTGTAATATCTGCTGATTTTTCTGGGTAAATTCCTAGGCAATGGCACTGGCTAGTTTAGTTTTACCACAACCTGGATCGCCCATAAGTAACAAGGGTCGTTCGAGGTTAATTGCCAGTTTTACAGATTCTAGTAATTCCTGACTGGGAAGGTAGGGACAGGCAGGAACGAGAATTTTTCCGGTGTATTCTAGATTGCATTGAGGAAGTTGATCGTTCATAGGTTTAGTCAACAGATATTTCGTCCCAATTATAGCCACATCGCTTACAAATATTGTTCATTACCATTTCGGGAATTCCTTCGTAACTTCTGTCCAAAAGCGTTTTCGTTATTTCTTGTATTTTTAGAGGTTCCGGAAGTAATTCTTTTAATGTTGTTTGATGCGATCGCCGCCAGTTTTCAATGATTACTCTGGAAAAGTTTTCGATAGGTTGTAAGTCGATAATTTTATCAGGCTGCCATTTTTATAAAGTAACTAAATCGATCTCCCATTTTTCTGAAAAATTGCAATTATCAACCAAAAACATTAAAAAATATGAGTCGCAATAGTTTGAGCGATCGCTCAGCATTGCTACCAAATTTTGCCAAAACTCTTGCAGCATCTTTTTCGGTTCAGTTTCGTAGAGTTGGTCGAGATTATCAAATATTAAAATCACCGTACCATCTTGCCAACAGTTATACAAGTAGTTGACTATTTCTCCAACTGAAGCAGTACGACTTAATTGCAAACTATCCCTAAATCGACTCCATAAATCATCGATATAAACTTCGCGGTTATCAGGAAGTGATCTAAAAATTTTTTTGGCTGTTGTCACATCAAGGCGAAACTCTCGCACCAATCTATTAACTAGCCAACGTTGACAGCTTGCTGGCTTTCCCCGAACTAAAAAAGCGCCAATTTTAGTACTGGTGTCTTGATACCATAAATCATCAAATAATTGTGCTTTTTTTCGATAATTTAAACTCCGTAAAGCGGCTTTAAATTCCGTTTTATTTGTTTGTTTTTGTTTATTTTAAGATGTTTTGTAAATTTTATATGTGGAAGGGTTTGGAGGATTATCATCTATTACTTCTACACAATCCTCATCTGTCAATGTGAGTTTAAGCTTGATGAATAAATTTTCTAGCGGGCCTCGATTTCCAGCAAATTTCTCATTTCTGATTGCGGCGATGGTGTCGCGACTACAACCCAGAGTTGCGGCTAAAGCATGGTCAGAAAGATTTTGTATACCCTCAACAAACAGTGCGTGATTGAATCTTTCTTTGCCATCTTTAGTTAATCTCCACCTCTTTTTGGCGTATTTAGATTTTG
This sequence comes from Microseira wollei NIES-4236, assembly GCF_020521235.1. Classification (GTDB taxonomy): domain Bacteria; phylum Cyanobacteriota; class Cyanobacteriia; order Cyanobacteriales; family Aerosakkonemataceae; genus Microseira; species Microseira wollei. The sequence continues at coordinate 4,523 of NZ_BLAY01000092.1, forward strand.
GCACGGTGCGCTCCGAGTTGCTGACGATCCTTAGGTGATTGAGGAAGATCCTCAGTGGTTAGACTTCAAGATGGGTGTGGCTGAAAACCTGTCTGGGAAAAGATTTTCGCCTTTTTTGTAATTTCGAGCAAAGTTGAAGATTATCCGCACGGATCATCAGCAGTGCCAATTTTCGCTCCTTATAAGCTGGTGAATGTAAGGGTTAGAGAGGCTTATAACCAATATGTCACAGCCAAACAAAAAACGCGATCGCGATCGCTCTGATGAATTCCTCATCAAGATTTCGGTTAAGCTTCCCCCAAACCATGAAATGCATCTAAAGATTTCCGGTTTATCCGAGGAAATGCAGCGCTGGTTGCTAAGTTCGGTGGGTTCGGTACTGGTGACGGTTTTGACAACAGTGGTATTTCAGTCACCGACACCGCAGCAACCGACACAACCGACTATCCCTGCGGCGGTAGATAGCAGCCTAAGTAGTTCGCTGCAAAAGAAACCCGGTTTTTTTTAGAAAAACCGGGTTTCTGATGGGGATTGATGAAAGATAGAATACAGCTGCTCAGGGGAAAGAGTGCGATCGCTGCTTCAGGAACATTTTCAGCCTCCCAGCACTCCTATTATTGAGCAGCTTGAAACATCACATCCCAACCGCAATCCCTCGATTAATGAGGGGGTGTCTATTATGATTCTGATTCGCGAGGTTGTTCAACAAGTTCTCAATACGGGTTATCTGAGCATTGAAGCAGAAAATCAACTGCGGCGGCTTTTAAGCAGCAAGTACGATACGGAAGACCTCAACGCCTTCCTATCATTACAACAAGCAGCGAGTGAAGGTCGTGTTAAACAAGAGTCCCGCGAACTTTTAAGAACGGCAAGATAAATGATATCTGTTAATATCGCTAATGGTTAATGGCTAATGGCTAATGGTACATTTGGAAACTACCACGAGCAATTAGCTATTAACTCAAGTTGCTATTTATCTCAAACGTGCAGCTAATGGCTAATGTGAGGAAAAATACTATATTAGCAATTAGCAATTAACAATTAGCAATTAACAATTAGCAATTAGCAATTAACAATTAGCAATTAGCAATTTTTAGGCGGAAGATCGGGTTAATAAAAAAACGCTCGAATATTAATTCGAGCGTTTTTGGGTTATTTAAAAGTTGGGTTATTCAGCAGCTCCAGGCGCAAGGACGCGCTTTTCGCCTTGAACGACCTTGACTTTACCTTCTTCATCTACATCCACAACTGCGATATCGCCGCTCTTGACGCTACCCGACAGGATTTCTTCTGCTAGGGAGTCTTCCAACAGGCGCATAATGGCACGACGTAAGGGTCTTGCACCGTAGCTGGGGTTGTAGCCTTCGGTCACCAGGCGGTCTTTGAACCGTTCGGTGACTTCCAGGGTAATTCCCTGCTCTTTCAGGCGACCAAACACCTCTTTGAGCATGATATCGGCGATTTCTTTCACCTCGTCGCGGTTGAGTTGGCGGAAGACGATGATTTCATCGAGACGGTTGAGGAACTCTGGACGGAAGTATTGCTTCAGTTCTTCGTTCACCAGGGACTTAATCCGGTTATACTGGGCATCGGTTTGATTTTCGGCAAAATCGAAGCCCAAACCGCCGCCGCCTTTTTCAATCACCTTGGAACCGATGTTAGAAGTCATGATCAGCAAGGTATTCTTGAAGTCTACCGTGCGACCTTTAGCATCGGTGAGGCGACCGTCTTCCAGGATTTGCAACAGCATGTTGAATACATCGGGGTGAGCTTTTTCGATTTCGTCGAATAGCACCACGGTGTAGGGACGACGGCGCACTGCTTCGGTAAGCTGACCGCCTTCGTTGTATCCTACGTAACCTGGAGGCGAACCGATGAGTTTGGAAACCGTATGGCGTTCCATATATTCGGACATATCCAGGCGAATCATCGCCTCTTCCGACCCGAAGAAGTAAGAAGCCAAAGACTTCGCCAATTCTGTCTTCCCAACCCCGGTGGGACCTGAGAAGATAAAGCTGGCAATCGGTCGGTTGGGGTTCTTCAGACCCACCCTTGCCCGCCGGATGGCGCGGGAAACGGCGGTTACTGCATCGTCCTGACCGATTAAGCGCTGGTGCAGGGTATCTTCCATGTGCAACAGCTTTTCCGATTCGGATTCGGTGAGTTTGTTTACCGGGATACCCGTCCAGGAGGCGACGATTTGGGCGATGTCTTCTTCGGTGACAACGGGAGAAACATCGCGATCGGTTCCTTCGGATTTTTTAGTGGCGGAAATTGCCCGTATTTGGGCTTTGATTTCCATTTCCCGATCCCGCAATTCTCCGGCGCGGTCGAAGTCTTGGGATCTAACCGCGTCGTCTTTTTCCTTAAGTACCGCCCTCAGTTCCTTATCGAGTTCCTTCGCTGCTGGGGGCAGTTGGGAGTTAATCAGACGTACCCGCGATCCTGCTTCGTCGATCAAGTCGATAGCTTTATCGGGCAAATACCGATCGCTAATATACCGATCTGATAACTTCGCGGCTGCAAGTAGCGCCTCATCGGAGATTTTCAGCTTGTGGTGTTGCTCGTAGCGATCGCGCAACCCATACAATATTTCGATTGTTTCTTCTACACTGGGTTCGCCCACCATCACGGGTTGGAATCGCCGTTCTAGTGCTGCGTCCCGTTCGATATGCTTGCGATACTCATCTAACGTTGTGGCGCCGATGCACTGGAGTTCACCCCGTGCTAAGGCTGGTTTTAGAATATTCGCTGCGTCGATTGCACCCTCTGCTGCCCCTGCGCCGATCAGGGTATGGACTTCATCGATCACGAGGATGACATTCCCCGCGCTGCGGATTTCGTCCATAATTTTTTTCAACCGTTCTTCAAATTCACCCCGATATTTAGTACCTGCTACGAGCAGCCCTATATCGAGAGTAACGACCCGCTTGTCTTCCAGGATGTCGGGAATGTCGTTATTGGCGATGCGTTGGGCTAACCCTTCTGCGATCGCGGTTTTTCCGACCCCTGGTTCCCCAATTAACACCGGGTTGTTCTTGGTACGACGACCCAAAATTTGAATTACCCGTTCGATTTCTTTCTGGCGTCCCACGACGGGATCCAGCTTGCCTTCCGTCGCCATTTGGGTCAAGTTCGAGCCAAATTCGTCTAAGGTTGGCGTCTTAGTGCGTCCAGATTGAGCGCCCGTTGTCACTTCTGCGGTTTCGCCCAACATGCGAATCACCTGGGTTCGTACCTTTGACAGGTCTACCCCCAGGTTTTCCAGGACTCTTGCTGCGACGCCTTCCCCTTCCCTGATCAGGCCCAAAAGCAGGTGTTCTGTGCCAATGTAGTTATGACCTAGTTGGCGAGCTTCTTCCAAGGACAGCTCCAGAACTCTTTTGGCGCGTGGGGTAAAAGGAATTTCAACCGCTACGAACCCCGAACCCCGACCGATGATTTTTTCTACTTCAATCCGGGCGTCTTTGAGGTTTACGCCCATAGATTTCAGCACTTTGGCGGCGACGCCGGTCCCTTCTCCAATCAGACCCAATAAGATCTGTTCTGTGCCTACGAAATTGTGTCCCAGGCGACGAGCTTCTTCCTGGGCCAACATGATCACTTTAATGGCTTTTTCTGTAAACCTTTCAAACATGGCGTTCCATCACCTGCTCAGTGCCGGTAAGCTTGATTTTAGCATAGGGAATTTCGCCAGCTATCGTCCACAAGCGATAGAGGGCTGTACTGATTCCCCCATAGGGAATAGATCGGTTTTTACTGAGAGCGGGTAAGTGGACGTACAACATCGACACCCCTACAGGCAAGGATGTATTCGCTGGCCTTGGGAGTTGCGCTCGCTGCTAATTTTCCACCAAGTGGAGATTGTCGGTACAGAGTGACCTCACCGTCAAGCGGTTTGGTCAATATAAATTCCATCCAAAGGAGGCAAGGCGCGAACTTATTTCCCCGTACCAGGAGGCCAAGGTTTGCTCAAACTGAGGATATCCCAGCCCGCTGCGCCATAAAATTAAAGCATCTTCATTATTGTCTTGGTAGTAGCGTCGCCGTCGTCCAGCCGTCTGGAAGCCAAACTTCTGGTAGAGCGACAGTGCTGTAGTATTAGATTCCCGGACTTCCAGGGTGGCTCGCTCCATCCCGCGCGTCCTTGCCGATTTTAGCAGACCAAAGAGCAATGCCTGACCCAAACCTTGTCCTCGGTATTGGGGATGCACCGCCACCATCGTAATGTGAGCTTCATCCACAATTGCCCACTGACAACCTACTGCCAAAATAGGAAGATTGTTGTCGGCTTCTGGAATCGACAATACCAATAAATCGCTGTTGGGGCCCTCTAACTCTCTTTGGTATGCTTCTTGAGTCCAAAGTCCGTTAAAACAAAGCCTATCAAGTTCTACGACAGCCGGTAGCATTTCGGCTGTTATCGGTTTGAGTTCTAAGGGAGTTACACCCATACAAATGTAAACTGGAAAGGGAATAAAATCACGCCCCTGACTTAAGCAAGGACTATCACCGCATCATGGTATCGATTCAAGCTCCAGAGGTTCGCAATTCTGGCAGTCAGTATTTGCGGAGTAACGCTAGGACGCCAGAAATTGTTTCTCCCAACCAAGAACTTTTACCCCTGACAGCCAAGGTCAATAGCCGAGATTGCTTAGAAATTGGTGGCTGTGACGTGACAACGTTGGTTGAGCAATTCGGCTCCCCACTTTATATTTTGGATGAAGAAACGCTGCGAACTGCTTGCCGTCAGTACCAAGATGGCTTTAAACGCTACTACGGGGGTGAGTTTGAGGTCGTTTATGCCTCCAAGGCTTGGAATTGTATCGCGGTTTGCGCCATCGCCGCTGCTGAAGGTTTAGCCATCGATGTCGTATCGGGAGGCGAACTCTACACTGCCAGCGTTGCCGGGGTTCCTGGTGAAAAACTCTATTTCCACGGTAACAATAAATCTCGCGACGAACTCCAGCTGGCGATCGCTATCGGCTCCACGATTATGGTCGATAATTGGCTGGAACTGAAAACCCTCGCCGAACTTAGCCAACTCCCTAACTCAGTATCCAAAACTCGCATCATGTTGCGGGTAACACCAGGTATAGATTGTCACACGCACGAATATATTCGCACGGGACACTTAGATAATAAATTCGGCTTCGATCCAGATCAAATGGAAGAGGTGCTAGCATTTGTCAGCCAGCAACCAACGCTTTCTTGCATCGGACTGCACGCCCACATCGGCTCTCAGATTTTTGAATTGCAAGCCCATCGGGATCTACCAGAAGTAATGGTGCAGTGGTTTAAGAAAGCGGCGGCAATGGGTTTGCCGGTGGAATGTATAAATGTTGGCGGAGGGTTAGGTATTTGCTATACAGAATCTGACGATCCCCCTAGTATTGACGAATGGGTGAAAACAGTCAGCCTCGCGCTCAAGGCAGCTTGCGAAACCCAGCAAGTACGCTTACCTAAACTGATGTGCGAACCGGGACGGTCTTTAATTGGCCCTGCCTGCGTGACGGCTTATACTTTGGGCAGTCGCAAAGAAGTTCCCGGGATCCGGACTTATCTGGCAGTGGATGGCGGCATGTCTGACAATCCCCGTCCGATTACGTATCAATCGGTGTACCGATGTGTAGTAGCAAACCGGATGTCCGAACCCATCACGGAAAAGGTAACAATTGCCGGGAAACATTGCGAATCGGGAGATGTTTTAATTAAAGATGCCTTATTGCCGAAAACGGAAGCGGGAGACATTCTCGTGGTGATGGCAACGGGAGCGTACAATTACAGCATGGCTTCCAATTACAATCGCGTCCCGCGTCCGGCGGCGGTATTGGTGAAAGATGGAGAAGCGAATATTATATTGCAGCGGGAAAGTTATAAGGATATTACTCGCAGCGATCGCTTACCCGAACGCCTGCGACTAGACGCAGCGCGTGTAAATTGAGGATCTAGCAGCAGTAGGGGGGCACATCACCAACGCGCCCCTTGACTACACCGAAATACCACGCAATTTGTGCGCTGTCAAAGTGTTGTGCAACCAAAAATCTGTAACGGGTGGCGAGGGGCGAATTGGGAAAAAAGCCCCACAAATTGACTGCAAAATCCCTGGGCTGCCAAAACTCGCCTAGAGAGCAAATCTGGTGAGACTATTTGAGCGCTCGCCAACAACAGAAATGTTAGAAGTACTATCGTGGGTTAGCACAGGTGTGTGCCCCTAGCCGAAACCAGAATATCGAATTAATCGGAGATGATATGAGAGACTCGCCCCAAGCTAGAGTTTGGGTAGGGTAGTTTATTCCAGATGCGATGGCAGATGCGTTAAGGCAATGGCTGACCAACTACGACTGGACTAAGTCCTTGCTTGATTTTGGCAGCTGGGCTAAGTCGTTGCTCGATGTCGGTTTGGTGCTGGCGCTCACTTATATGGTGTTGGTGATTATTAGCGAGCGTCGCACGCTTTGGGTGGTGCGAGGATTTATTGTCCTGATGCTGGCGACGGTTGTCAGCAATAGTTTAGAACTGAAACTGTTGAGTTTTGTGCTGGAAAAGTTGGTAGTCGGATCTGCCGTAGCGATGGCTGTGATCTTCCAGTCCGAGTTTCGCCGATTTCTGGAACAATTAGGTCGGGGCGAAATTCGCCAGCTGTTTCAACAGTCCGGTTTAGCCGTCCCCAAGCCCGACAGCGTGATCGATGAAATTGTGGTTGCAGTCAAAGAACTGTCCCAAAAGCGCATCGGTGCTTTACTAATTCTAGAAACCAGCAGTCCTATTGATGAGCGAGATTTTTCCGTACCTGGGGTAAAACTGAATGCAGAAGTTTCTAAGGAACTATTGCAGACTATTTTCCAGCCGACTACTCTATTGCATGATGGGGCTGTTTTGATTCGGGGGTCGCGTATTGTGGCTGCTGGGGTGATTTTGCCGCTTTCGGAACGCACGGCGTCGCGACAATTGGGAACGCGCCATCGCGCTGCTATGGGAATTACAGAGCGAGTCGAAAATTGCTTGTGTGTGGTTGTATCTGAAGAAACAGGATCTATTTCGTTAGCGGAAAAGGGAATCCTAAATCGGCCCTTGACCAGCAGTAAACTGAAGGAACTGCTGGAGGCGAGATTCTCTCCATCGGTAGAGCGGGATGTTTCCCCGGCTTTACGCAGTTGGGGGCGCCAGATAGAGTCCAAGGGGTTAGCATTGGTTTCGCGTTTACTCCGTCGTCCATCATCTGCTTCACGGGAAAGAAAATGACTGCAAAGCAAATTATTTTACAAGAGTTGCCTGCTGACCTGGATCGAGAACGACTGCCCAGACATGTGGCGGTGATTATGGATGGGAATGGTCGGTGGGCAAAGCGCCAAGGTTTGCCCCGGATTATGGGTCATAAGCGGGGGGTGGATGCGCTGAAGGAACTTTTACGCTGCTGTAAAGATTGGGGAATTGAAGCGCTGACTGCCTACGCTTTTTCGACGGAAAACTGGGGACGCCCGTTAGAAGAAGTCGATTTCTTGATGACGCTGTTTGAGCGAGTACTGCGGCAAGAATTGCGGGAGATGATGGAGGAGGAGGTTCGCATCCGGTTTGTAGGAAATTTGTCAGCTTTGCCGCGCAGTCTGCAAGCTGAAATTGAAGGATCGATGGCTCAAACTCAGCACAATCAAGCGGTTACATTTACGGTGGCGACGAATTATGGGGGACGCCAGGAGATTGTAGAAGCTTGTCGAGCGATCGCATCTCAAGTCCAACAAGGTTTGTTACAACCAGATCAAATCGACGCGGCTTTATTTGAGCGCCATCTTTATACATCAGGCATTTGCGACCCAGATTTGCTGATCCGCACCAGCGGAGAGATGCGAATTAGCAATTTTCTGCTTTGGCAAATGGCTTATGCCGAATTATATATTACCGAAACGCTTTGGCCCGATTTTGACCGCGCCGAGTTTCACCGCGCTTTATGTGCTTATCAGCAGCGCGATCGCCGATTTGGTAAAGTCCGATAATTTTAGATGGCAGATTTTAGATTTCAGATTTGGTTTTAAATCTAAAATCTCAAATCTCAAATCTAAAATTCTCTTAGGGGCCAGCAAAAACAGCTTCTTCTACATCCTGTCTGCTGAGGGAGTATTTAAACGAGCGTTGTACGTCTTGACCGTTCTCGCCTGCTTTAAGATAGCGGACTGTGAGCTGATCGATATCTAGCCATAACTCGGCTTTCCAGTCGGATTGCTCTACTTTCCAACAATGCAGTTCTCTGCGGTCTTGTTGACATCCCCGCTGTTTTAGCCACTGTTCAATTGCCGGGAGGGGATGGTTATAAAGCGGGGTATCGGAAGGAGGAAGAATCATATCAACGATTTAATTCAAAATGAGATAACTTTTCGTTTTTCTTACTGTATACCTGTTGCTCTTGCGATGCTGAATTTGTCGCCAGGGGTTCAAAGCCGACATCTCCACGGGTTAATCCAACGGCAACGGCTAACAATAAACATCCTACAAAAGTTAGGACTAGAATAAACAGGGCGAAAATTTCTCCCGCTGAGAGGGGTCGATCCGTGGGGTCTAGGTATGCCGAAGAGGAGGTGTACCCCTTTTGGGAGGAATTGTGAAAGTGTGGCGGGGCTTGAAGGACGCTGATGCGGGAATACCCTATTTTGGTATCGTAGGCTAGCCGTCGCTCTGGGTTGCTCAGCGTGGCGTAGGCTTCGTTGAGTTGTTGGAATTTGGGGGTAGCGATCGCACTTGGCAAGTCAGTGGTATCCGGATGGTAGCGCTTGCTCAATTCCCGATACGCCCGCCGAATATCTATCGCCGATGCGGAAGGATGCAGCCCTAACAGGGCGTAATAACTAGAAGCGAAGGGTATTTTAGCTGATATCGTCCGATTTTCGCCGTTCGGAGTTGCCCTGTTGCTTGTCACCGACGCTTCCCTTTAACGAGTTGTGACGGGTTTTCAATTATTTTAACCAAGAGAGCGATTAGCGATCGCTATCCTTCGGCATACTCACTACAGCCACTTGGCTAATACACATATTTTTGCTTTTGTCAATATCTAATGCCTACTTTTGTTTAATTACCAACAAAGTAATATCATCAAATACTTTTTGCTCCCCAATATGCCGCCGCACATCATCTATGACGGCTTGTCGGATTTCTTGTGGCGATCGCGCACAATTTAGCTTGACATTGATTAAAAAATACTTCCAGGTGTTCGTTGTAAATACGCGAGATCGCAGCGCTATAGTATTTTTCCCTACTCCCAACTCCGGGGTGTGGAACTGCATTTTGAGACTTGACGTGAAAAGTTAAGGTATAGAACTGTCGCAAAATTATCTATACCACCCACAATGGTAACACCGCCATTTAAGTGCCTCTTTTTTAGGTAAATAAGCTTTGTTTTTGGGCAGTTGCAGAGGTTTCCCATGAAGATCGCGATAGCTTGTATGGTGTAAGTCAGGGGCAAGGTGTATCCTCATCATCTCTGGGTCAATTGTAATCAGGTTGAGGTCAAAGAGCGTATGTAAATCTGCCCGAAGCAATAAGCCATTTGAGGGGTGATTATTTTCAGTTTCAATATAGGGGATGATGTGGGCAGCTTCGAGGGCTTCTTGGGCATCGCAACCAGTTATGGCACACCGATAGTTGTAAGCTTCAAGCAACGTTTGACGGAACTTAGAATGTCCTTGTCGCCGAGCAATAGATATAGTAATTCGCTCTTTAGCTTCTTTGATACTTTTTGGGCTGAAGTATTTTTCAGCATCAAGATACTGTTGGGCAAGATCAAGATCATCACGCTTTTGAACAACATGGTTAATTTTGTTTATTGATTTTTGGCTTCCATTTACATAATCATCTTCAAAGTTAAAGTCTAAATTCATTTGATTTAATAAATTCCTTTTTTCAATCTTCATTGAATTGCTTGTTAAAGCTTCCGAAGCTCTGGATTTTTTGATGTTTATAATTGGCTCGCTTTCAGTGGATAGTAATATTAAAATAAAAAGTGGCTTTAACTTGTTTCCTATCAGAACGCTCAAATTTTCAGCATTAATATCTAGAATATCCTTCGGTTTGAGATGTACGGCAGCATAACCACCTGCTTGTTTAAGATTCTTCAGCCAATCCTTCAATGTCCAATTGGAATTGCAAATTTTATCCCAATAGCCATAAACCATATTGTTATCATCGAATTGCTCGATTATCGACAATATTTCTTCTCAGATCTTGCACCTTGAGGCAGAGCCTCAGTATTCTCGTTCCCAGGTTGAACCTGGGAACGAGATCCTGGAGGCTCTGCCTCCTGTGGTGCAAGATGTAAGTCTTCTTGATTATATTGAAAATTTTTGATAAAATTTCCTTGTGATAATCCGGATAAACCAATAACAAATACCTCCGAATAGATAGATACAAATAGGTCTGGATAATCAGAATTAAAACCAGACCAGCGCTGACCTTGTAGATAATCATTTAAATTCATAAAGTGAAACCTAAGCGAACATCCCATGAGATTGTGTTGTTCGTTAAAGCAATGATTAATTTCCCAGTTTTTCCAACCTTCTATATTCCGATAATACGGACAAAAAGATCTCATTTTGAGCGATTGGGACTCGGCGATCTGAGCCACTTGTCTAACCACAGGCTTAAGAAGGCTCAAAAATGGCTCCGAAACGTGTTTTCGATACTCCTTTCGCAGCAAGCTATTTCGGTAGAAAGCGCTCGACTGATTCACTTGAGTAAGAATTTCAAAAGTTTTGGTTGAAAAAGGGCAGTTAGGATGTAAATTGTTAGATGCTGGAAACATTTGTTTTTTGAAATGGTAAATTATCTAACACAGTCTTAACGCTTGCTCACACTTGCATCGCCAATCTTCACTTGAATACAATTGACAACGCCCCAAATAGCTGCTAACATCAACCACCCAAATGTATTCACACGAAAATCAAATAAAGTCACATCAACTGTATTAAACAAAATACAGCCAACAAACGCAACTAAATAACTAAAAAATATCAATTTACCTCCTGATTCACCTGACCAATTTTTTAGTAACAGGACGCCTTGAGCGACAACCCAACCTACCAAACTACAAAATAAAATAGTTGCGGGAATCCCTGTTTCAGCGGTTAGCATTAAAAACAAATTGTGGGGATGACCCAGCCATAGATGCATTTTTGCTTCGTAAAGCGGGGTAAAATTACGCAATCCCCACCCCGTCCAGGGACGCTGCTGAATCATCGACGCCACAAACTGCCACTGAGTCACGCGCATCAGTGCCACTGGTCTATTTGGAAACATATCGTCGGTGAGCCTTGCCCAAAAGAAAGCGGGTACAATCGCTCGCAACCATTGCCGTATGGGGTCGGGGCCAAAGGCAGACCAGAGGATAGTGCCGGTAATTCCTGCTACTACGGTCACCAACCAACGCCAACCCAGGTAAAGCGCGAAGGCGAGACTAGCTAAAGCAGCAATCCCCCAACCGTTGCGGGAGTTGGTGAGGATGAGAGCGATCGCATTGCCAAGGACCGCAATACTTAAAAATAAAGATTGGTAATGGGTAATTGGTAATGGGTAATTGGTAATTGGTAATTGGGGATTTTCTTTGCTATTAGCTATTAGCGATGAGCGATTAGCGATGAGCAATTTTTCAATTAACAGTCCCAGTGCCAGAATGAAAGTGATGGTCAAATAGGCAGCGAAAATATTGGCGTACATGAAGACGGACGCCATTCTACCTGGGGGGTTACCATTGGGAGCGATCGCCGACCCTAAAATATTGGCTAATGACCCGGATATAGACCAATTTAAAAATAACTGTCCTAAACCGAGAATGACTATCGGCACGGAAGGTATAACCAAAATCCAAGCAATTCGCCGCAGTTGAAAAGGTGTTTGAATCAGTTCGCTAAATGTGACAAATAGCAGGAAATATGGCAGAAAATTAGCCAACCCCAAGAAAGCTTCTGATGGCTTAAAAGCGAGGGTTGCTGTAATAACTAACCCCTGGCTGAAAATTGCGATTCCCCAGTTAAGGGGGCGTCGAATAATTGTATTGAATTGCTGCTTAAGAGCGATCAGAATAGCCGCGACGAGTGGCAATGCTGCCAAAGCTGGCATTATCGGAAACAATAGCAGCCCAATTTGAGCGAAATTCCAGCAAAGATTTTGGATTTTGGATTTTGGATGGTAATTGGTCATTGGTAATAGGTAATTGGTAATTGCTATTTTCCATCACCCATTACCTATTACCCCATCTAAAATCTAAAATTTTAAGCGGGTTCCCAGCAGTATTCGTCTGAACGGGTGAGGCGAATTTGAGCCAGGGCAAAGATGGTGGGGATAATGCGGGCATAGTTGGTAGAAATGGCGCGCCAACCGAGGTCGGCAAAGAACCAAGCCCACAGCATTGGTCCTAAAAAGGCAAATACACCCCGGACAGCACTGTATCGGGCGGCACTCACAGCCATTCCCTGTTGAGCGCTTTTGACTAGCATATAGCTTTGTACCTTGGTTGCGACTGCTGCACCGCTAGAAACAACGGCTTCCTTAGCCATCTGATAGGTAGCAAAGTGGATAGCAAACTGACGGGCAATTTGTTTAAGCAGCATTGGTTGGAGTAGCGAAGTGACTGCGAAGGCGCTACCACCCTTAAGCAGCCAACCCAAGGGATCGCGCTGTACGGACAGGGGTAGGGGTTGAGAAAGTTTGGACTCGGAGAGACTTTGTACAATTCGCTGCTTCAACTCATTTTGCTCCGATGGGGGTAATTGTTTCGATGCCCGTTTCAGCAGGTTGAGAAATATCTCTGCTTCGATATCGGTGGTGGAAAGCTTGTGGGAGTATGGAATTTTCAGATAGCGACAAACTTGAATCAACGTTTGCCGATAAGTTACCTGATGGGTGCGCCCTTGCAATACCGTTAACCCATCGGCAGCCAAGAACCGAAAGCGCTGTTCGATCGTATCTAACCACGCTTGGCGATCCTGGCTTTGCACTTCTATCGGTTCGGGTGTGTGAACGTAGTCTAGGGGATTGAACCGGCGACAGAACAGAATAGCCGTCAGCTGCTGCAATTCTTCTTCTGTTGCCAACTCCAGCACTGCTCTTAACTCATCCAAAGTCAAATCCTCCAAGACCCCAGATTCTTGCTGTTCCCTATTCTACCAAAAACATCATAAAAGCTGAGAGCCACCGTACTTTAGTCGGTGGATGAAAGCGAGAGAAAGGATTTATCCTTCTCAACTGGGATGGATAAAGTATGTCAAATCACGAGAAATTCCAGACGGGTTTGTTGTAAAGCAAGCCTGTAAGTAGGTGAATATAAATAAACTCACCACAATGGCGGGCGATTAGCCCACCCCACAAAACCTTCAATCTCTTGTGGGGTAGGCGTCGGTGCCCGCCATAGGTAGGGATAGCTATTTTCACTTTATTTACCTGCACCTACTTATTGTCCGCAAGGCACCTGGATATTTTGTGATGCTGACGCTCGAATGTGATGTCAACTTGCCTGACTGTGTACCATCGGGACATCCGGTTGGCATTGACTTAGGACTTGATAAATTCGTGGCAACATCTGATGGGGATGTGATAGATAGACAAGGATTCTTCCAGGTACTGCATCGTCAGCTGAAATTGCTACAACGCCGACTCAAACATCAGAAAAAAGGGTCAAACAATCGTCACAAACTAACCCTTAAGATTGCTTGGTTGCATCAACGCATCAGCGATACTCGGAAAGACTGGCACTTCAAGTTGGCTCACAAGTTATGTGACGGTGTTGGGATGATAAATGTTCTAGGATATCGATTTCCGGGTATGGGCAAAGCGAATGTTTGGTAAACATACCTTAGATGCTGGTTTTGGGTATGATGACGACTTGAGGTATGGAAAGATCGATCGCGATCCAAGGTGATACCAAAAAATAAACTCGTTCTTTTGCCCAGCAAAGGAACGAGTTGCGGGAGAAATTTGTCTCCCAAGATAGAGGCACAGAAGTATGATGCCAGCAGTGGGTTTTTAGGTATTGTAAATGTAAGCTTGTCTTAACCGCCGCACCATCTCTCTACGCACTTCATTATTGACGCGGTAGCCCCGCTCCCAGTGTTCTAACCTGATATTGTCAACGTAGAACTTGACGGTAAATTCCATCTCAGATCCTGCAATATTGTTCAGGCGAATTTTTGGCTCTTTCCACATGGTTTGGGACTCTTTGAAGTTTTCGTGCATCCACTCCATAAACTTAGTCGTATAATCATCCAACCTGGTTTCCTGCCCACCAGGGTTGGATATTATCTGATATAGTTTGTTCATTTTGGCCTTAAGCACTTCAATCTTTTGTTCCCATTCTTCTGGTAATATCGTCTGGTCTTCCACTACCAGATCTGGGTCTTTTAACCAAACTTGATACCAATTTCTGATTAAGCCGATCAGGCTATCTTTCAAGGCAGTTTCCTTTTCTTCATCAACTCTTGTTCGCTGTTTTCTCCCCTGGCGTTCTCCGCTCGCACGCAACCCTACCAACTTCAAAATTTCTAGGTAATTTGTTTGAATTTTTCTGATTTCCTCTGATTCTAATCCTCCTTTTTCTAAAACCTGAATCTTACCAATCATATTCTCAAACGCTTCTTCAATTTTTTCTAGTTGTTTGTTGACATCTTTTTCGGCTAAAATCCGCTGGCGTGCGACTTCTTTCTTTGAGCTATTTCCCGGTTTATCTTCATTCAATGAATAATATTTGTCGATGTATAACAGCTTTTCATCGATATTACCCAAGATGTCTGGATGTCCCATAACAATTTCTCTCAAAATTGTGGTTGCTGTTATAGGATCCGCATCAACTCTGACTCCGATCTTAATTGAATAAGCATAGTGAGGGGTAGGACGGCTGAGATTAATGATGTCTTGACCGCCAAAAGAGGAATTGGGTGTATAAACCTCGCAATGGGTATCGATTAGGTACAATTTTGTCACTCGGATGCCTACATTTTTAATCACAGCCATTGACCCGTTTAACGAAATGACATCTCCGAATTTAAATGGAGTATCGACCAATAAGACCAATCCGCCGAAAAAGTCGCTTAAAATCTTCTGTACGGATAAACCAATTACAACGCTAATGCTGCCAACTGCTAACCCAATTCCGGTTAAATTTACTCCCAGGGTTTGTAAGAAAATCGAGACCCCTATCAGGTAAGTTAAAAACGGGATAGATCGTTCTAGAATTGGTACCAATACATCGTCCCAAACCGCTTCTGTTTTCCTGGCTTTCTCTCTCAAGTATGAGATAACGACTTGAGTAAATAGTTGGGTAATCCAGTGAGTAACAGCCAAAACCAGCAAGGCGTCTAATACTTGCTGAATTCCATTAATGATTGGTGCCGCATCTAATTGATTAAAGGAAAATTTTAGGCTCAACAGTAAGAAAATCGCTAGAACTGGAAGCCGCGAAACGTTTAGACTGACGAGGGCTGCATCGTTTTCCATCTGGCGAAATACGCTTCGCAGCAGTGCGAAGATGACTAGGTCTAGCATTATTGCTACCAATGCAGCGATGACTAAAGTAATGAAGAATGTGGCCAATTGGGCTGAAGGGGGCAGTAAGAATCCTAGCAGAATAGGTTGAAAGGCGAAGATAGTAATCATTTGTGTCTCCATATACCAGCCAATAAACTGGCAACAAAAGTTTTATGCCTGGTTACTTCAAGCATTTTCCTTTGCTGTGAGTTAAATTTGAGAGCAGAATCGTCCCAGGGTCAGACTTACAGGTTATTAGTGACAAAAATCTTTGCCAACTAACACTTCTGGGTTTAAATATTTTCTATCCCAGGGTAGATATTACGAAATTATACCATACAGGGAGACGTGACTTTATAGCGGTTGGCGACAAGATGGAATACAGTAGGGGCGGGTTTATAGATATTGTGGTGGCGAACCATAAATCGAGATAAACCCGCCCCTATAACAGGTATATTCAACCAACTTGCTTTGCCGCTATATGAGTAATTATACTGTGGAGATCGCTGAAGACAGTATCCGCCTGTTGGGGCGATGGGTATGTCTGACACCCAACTAACACAATTGCTGGGAAATATTAAAGCACAGCAACCCAGAGTTATCGGTCTTGAAATCTATCGATTAACAGCAGATGATTCCGGAAAAAATAGCGCTGATGTCTAGGCAAAATTCTTAGACAAATCGGCGGATAACGGAGGTTTTTAGCTCGATTTTACGGCTCAGCCGCCCGCAGTAGAAAAGATGCTGTAAAATTTGTTAAAATCATCCCAAACAAACCGGGATTATGCTCCTAACCTTGACAAGGATGCCAAAATAAATTAGCTTAGACGAGAAAAGATTTGAAAATAATTATGCAACACGAAGTCAAGATTTTGTCACCCACAGATATTTGGTATATCCAAAATGGCATCAATAAAGAAACGAACCAATTTTATCATCCAACCAAAAATATTCCCTTGATTCAGCAAGTTGAAATTAAGCTGAATAATTCGGGGGTGATCCTGCAAAAAGGAACTTTGCATAGGTGCGTCGGTAAAATCAATTACGGCATTTATAAAACCGATAGTCGTTTGCGAGATATATGGGTTTCCTTGACCACAGAGATGGAGTATAACGCCCCAGTTTATAAAGGAACGGGAACCGTCCACCTCGAACCTAGACAAAAAGGCAATTTTCTCCATTATACGCCAATTGAACTGTCAGAATCGGAGCAATGGGAGTTTGATGACGGAGTATTTCAGTTTTGTTCTGACAATGTAGTAATCGGGGCAAAAAAATTAAAATACCGACAAATGATGGGTTCTACTGATGGTCGGTGGAGGGTTGCTATTAAAGCTTTACCCGGTCAAATTGCTAAAGTTGTAACGGGTACGCTTGCCCCAGGCAAAGTGATTGAAATAACCAGAGGGGAAGTTGTAATTGCCGACTATGACCTAGTCAAAGGATTTACAAACGGGATTGGAGAAGATTACCGCAAATTAGGACATTTTGGTAAAGGCGGCGGCGAGGGTTATGTTTGGGTTTATGAGGGTGAAGGTAAATTATTGGTATCTGAAAATGATGGAATGGGTTTGGGGTGAAATCCTGGCACGCTTCGTGAGGTAAGCGACAGAGTTACTCGTGTATAAACCTATATCTATTGCCATAGTTAGTAGGTAGTATAGGACTTACGCGCAAGTTCCCGGCTTCTATGAAAAATCGTTGGTTTGGCAACCAGAGATATGCATACCCTAGCTGGCGCGAACGACGGTCTCACCTTTGTTTCTTTTCTCGTCGTGCGTCAGTTTTGTAGTAACTCAAGTTGCTAGTTATCTCAAACGCGCGGCTAATGGCTAATGGCTAATGGATCGATCAGGAAAAATGCTGACGAAGCTTTCTCGGAATTAGCAATTAGCAATTAACAATTAGCAATTAGCAACGCCCAATGTTTATAACTAGCAACTCTAGTTAGTAGTCAATCTTACCCAATACCCACTACCCTCGCCCAGAAACCCGGTTTTTTGGCAAAACCGGGTTTCTGGCACCCCTCAAATTTAATCGCAGGAGGCTACAAAATTAATGTTTGATGTTGCTGTAATTGGTGCTGGAATTGCTGGTTTGACTTGCGCTCAACAATTGCATCAAGCTGGATATAATACCGTCGTGGTAGATAAGTCCCGTGGTGTTGGCGGAAGGGCGGCGACGCGGCGGGTAAATGATATTCGCGCGGATCATGGGTTGCGCTATCTTGAAGCTAATGGTGAGAGGGTAGAGGAGTTAATTGAGGTATTGCTCTCGCGCAATATCCTTCAAATTTGGTACGAGTCAGAAGCCAAAATTCCCCGGTATGTAGCGCCAGATGGGATGAGCGCGATCGCTAAATTCCTCGCCACTAATTTAGAGATTAAATTAAATCGCCGCGTCGAGTCAATTACCCTCAACACCGATAACATTTGGCATCTCACCTTTGCAGCAACAACCGAAACATTAACAGCGTCATCAGTCCTTGTCGCAATTCCCGCCCCGCAAGCTTTAATCTTACTCGAACCTTTAGCCGAAACAATTTTACCAGCCACATTTTTAGATAGCTTGCGTCGGGTTGAATTTGACCCTTGTTTGACTGCGATCGCTAGCTATTCAACGCCTTTAAATTTAACCGGGAAAGATATCTCTTTTCCCCCTAATTCTGACTTATTATGGATTGGTTTAGATAGCAGCAAGCGCATCAATTCTCCAGCACCCGTATTGGTGTTTCACAGCAGCGCCGATTTCGCTTGCGCTAACTTAGAAGCACCAGATTTAAACTTAATCGGACAACATTTATTATCCCGCGCCGCCGCCGAATTAATGCTTCCCTGGATAGATGCGCCAGAATGGTTTCAAGTCCACCGATGGCGCTATGCTTTTCCCAGTCGTCCGTTATCGGAAATCTGTTTAGATTCTCAGCTACCGCAGCCTTTAATTTGTTGTGGCGATTGGTGTGGTGGTAATCTAGTAGAAAGTGCTTTAGTTTCTGGAATAGCAGCGGCGTCTGGAATTAATCGATATCTTAAACAACTCCCGCTCCCCGGTACTAATTTTTTGCATAATCTGGGATAGCTTCAATTCAAAGGCAGGACTTACGCAAAGAAACCGCGTTTCTGGCAACGGGTTACAGCCATGTCTAAAATTAATCATCATTTAACTTTCTGGCGCGCCCCGCTGCCAATTTTTTAGATATTATTTTAGAATAAAATCCTGAAACTCCTGTTGTGGAGCGAGATGAATCTTAGTATCGTTGGCGACAAATTGCTGATTGACTTGGAATGGTACGAGCAACTTTGGGCATTTACGCTGAACAAAACCTTTGAAATTCCACTCAACCATATCAAACGGGTAACCACCGAAGAACCCCAAAGTAGTTGGGCGGAAATTCGCGCCCCTGGAACTTTTCTTCCAGGAGTCATCAAAGCCGGAACTTATTATACCAGAAATGGTAGAGAATTTTGGTATGTCACGGGAGAGCAAGACTATTTAGTTTTAGAATTAGAAGATGAACCGTTCAAAAAAATGGTTCTAACAATCTCGCAAAGCGAAGCTTGGTTAGAACGAATTGAGCCAAATAAATAGCTGGTTGAGCAAAGCTTTCCGGAGGAATCGCATCTATTTTGTTTAGTTATCTTGGGGAAGAATTATGACAGCCGCTCAAACTGTTTATGAAGTAGCCATCATTGGCGCTGGAGTCTCTGGAACTGCATTGCTGTATAGTTTAAGCAATTACACTAACATCAACCGCATTGCTTTGATCGAAAAAAACCCAGAAGTTGCTTTGGTTAACTCCCATAGAACTAGCAATAGCCAAACGCTTCACTTTGGGGATATAGAAACCAACTACACCTTGGAAAAAGCTAAAAAAGTTAATAAAGCCGCCAGCTTGGTAAAAAATTATCTTTTGCAAAACGACGCGAGACAAGAAATCTACAGCAAGTATCACAAAATGGTTCTGGCGATCGGCAAAGAACAAGCAGACCAACTGAGAAACAGATATGCAGAATTTAAATCCCTATTTCCCGAGTTGAGATTAATAGATAAAGACCAAATACAATCGGTGGAACCCAATGTTTTGAAAGAGAGAGAAACAGATGAAGAAGTTCTCGCTCTCTTTACTGAAGAAGGTTATACAATCGATTACCAAAAGCTGGCTCAATCATTTTTGCAACAGG
Organism: Microseira wollei NIES-4236; assembly: GCF_020521235.1. Lineage (GTDB taxonomy): Bacteria > Cyanobacteriota > Cyanobacteriia > Cyanobacteriales > Aerosakkonemataceae > Microseira > Microseira wollei. The sequence goes on from NZ_BLAY01000092.1 coordinate 24,205, forward strand.
CGCTGGAAAACTCCAACAAAAATATCGATTTGATGATGGGGACAAAAGTCAAGCGGATTACAAGGGAAGGAGACTTATATTACATTCAAACTGCTCGAGAAACTATCGCAGCAAAAGTAGTTGCTGTTACCGCTGGAGCGCATAGTTTATTATTTGCCAAATCTTTAGGTTATGGGAAAGATTATGCGCTTCTGAGCGTTGCTGGCAGCTTTTACTTTGCACCGGGAGTTTTAAACGGTAAAGTTTATACCGTGCAACTTAAAAAACTACCTTTTGCCGCCATTCATGGAGATCCAGAAGTTCACAATCAAAGTCAAACTAGATTTGGTCCGACTGCAAAAGCTATTCCCATGTTAGAGCGGCATCATTATGGGACTATTTGGTCATATTTTAAGACGGCTGGACTGAGTTTGGATGCTTTTATCAGCTTCTTTAAAATTCTTTCCGAACCCGTTATCTTGAAATATATCGTGAAAAATTATATTTATGATATTCCCTTCATTGGCAAGAGATTGTTTATTAAAGAAGTCAAAAGGATTGTGCCTTCAATAAAATTGAGCGAACTGAAGTTTGCCAAAAAATATGGAGGAATTCGACCTCAAATTGTTAATCTTAAGACTAAAAGTCTGGAACTTGGAGAAGCAAAAATTTTAGGAGAAAATATTTTGTTTAATATAACCCCTTCTCCAGGCGCTTCAACCTGCTTGCAAAATGCTGAAGATGATACTGAAAGAATAATATCTTTTTTGGGTGAAGAATACAGGTTTGATAAGAATAGATTTTTGCAGGATTTAGGGATGGAGAATCGCCAGATATTAATCTAGCACAGCCTTAAGGCTCTCGTTTGTATAGCGGCTGCCATTTTTGCTGCCGCTATACAAACTCAGAAACCTGCCCAGAAACCCGGTTTTTTGGAAAAACCGGGTTTCTTACGCCATGCGGGGTTGACTTGCTGCTACAACCATTGCGACAGTTAATTCTAGCTCTGGGAAAATCTGGGAGATAATTCTATCGTCGCCTGCGTATCTCGTGACTTGGTATTGTCCATCGACTAGCTGATGCACAAAAACAGAGGGGACTTTAGGATTTCCCAGATAACTACGAGAAGCAATAGCAAGATAATCCACAATCCAATACTCAGAAATGCCCAATCTTTGATATTCATCTAGTTTATCAACGTAGTCATCTTCCCAATTCGTTGATACAACCTCAACGGCTAAAAGTAGGGGTTCTATAATACCGGCGTAGGTGTTGAGATATCTTTCCCAAATTCTCCCCTCAATTACGCTCACATCTGGTCTTCTACCTTGTTCTTTCCCGCCACTGGTGTAAGTCCTGACGGCTATATCTTTGTCAACTATGTAGTCGAGTCCTAATCGATCAATTTCTCTGTCAAAACTCCTGACTATAAATCTCGAAACACTCTTATGCGCTCCTGTACAATCCACTTTGACAATCTCCCCATTTATCAGTTCATAACTGCCATCTTCTGGACAGACTTTAAGAAACTCTTCAAAGGTGAGCGGTTTAGTTGTTGTATAGGTCATAGTATTGTCTCCATTGCATCGGCGAGAGACTATAACTATTTTAGCATACAGCAGATTGCTTTTCGAGTCATGTACAGCCTTTTGGCTGAGTTTGTATAGCGGCACCCTTAAGGGTGCCGCTATACAAACTCAGGTGTACCTGTCTGTTTTAGCGCAACAATTCCTCTAACTTTTGTTGATTCCAAAGCGACTGGTATAAACCAGATTGTTGCAACAATTCGGCGTGAGTGCCTGTCTGAACAATCTCGCCTTTATCCATGACAAAAATGCGATCGCATGTCGCCGCCGCCGATAATTGATGGGAAATAAACACCACGGTTTTGCGATCAGTTCCTGTGGAAAGATTATCCAATATTGCCTTAGCCGTTTGATTATCGACGCTGGAAAGAGCATCATCTAAAATTAACACCGGAGCGTCGATTAATAAGCCACGAGCGAGGGCAGTCCGCTGGCGCTGTCCGCCAGATAAAGTGATGCCGCGTTCTCCTACAATCGTTTTGTATTGCTGCGGAAAATTGATAATTTCTGGGTGAATTTGGGCTTGTTTGGCAGCGTATTCAACTGCTGGTTGTTCGGCTACCGGATCGCCGTAGCGGATGTTATTTTTAATCGTGGTACTGAAGAGAAAACTGTCTTGGGGGACGTAGGCGATCGCACTCCGCAAATCCCCTAATTTAATCTGGGTAATATCGTACCCATCGAGAAACAATTGATTTGGGGCAATATTCAATAGTCGCGGTAAAGTATTGGCAAGGGTTGACTTTCCAGAACCAATTGGCCCTACAATTGCTACGCTTTCCCCTGGTGCAATGGTAAAGTTGATATTCTTCAGCGCCGGGGTTTTAGCACCCGGATAGGTAAAGCTAAGATTGCGCGCGGTTAACTCGCCTTTGACTTGAGTTAGCGGCAAACTTATGCTGTTGGTTTTATCTTCAATTTGGGGTTCGACGCTGAGAATATGTTCAATGCGGTCGATACTAACTTCCCCTCGTTGATAAGCAGTAATCGTGAAACCTAATAATGCAGTCGGGAAAACTAGGCGTTCGACGTATATGATTAGCGCGACGAAGTTACCGATGGAAAGCGAACCAGATGCGATCGCTCCCGCTCCAGCTGCCAGCAAAACCAGTAAACTAATATAAGACAAGCCTTCTACCATGGGAAATAAGGTAGTGCGGGTTTTGGCAAGTTGGAGATTAGCTTTTAGCAAGCGATCGTTTAATTTACGGAATTCCTGCCGCTCGTTTTGTTCTTGAGCATATATTTTAATTAAGGCAATGCCGCTCATATCTTCCTGGATCAGTTCGCTGAGGTTGGAAAGTTCCTCTTGTACTGACAGTTGTTGCGCGCGTAGCTTGTCGCTGAATAACTGGACGACTAATAACATTAACGGGTAGACTGCGATTGCTTCCACAGTCAACCACCAGTTAATTGTTAGCATCACTGGCAACGTTAATCCATAGGCAAATACCGTATTCGCCAAACTCAATACTGCAAACCCCAACAACCTGCGAATATTATCCACATCGCTAGTAGCGCGGTTAATCAAATCTCCCGCAGTATTGGTGGAAAAATAAGACGGTTCCAGGGTTAGCAAGTGTTGAAAAATCTTTTGTTTCAGGTCAAATTCCACCTGACGTCCGACGCCAAATAAAAACAGGCGCGACGCCACCCGGATAAACCACATTACTGTTGCCAGCACCAAGATTAGCACCGCATAATACCAAATCCGATCGAAATCGAACTGTTTTTGCAGTGAGTCAATGCTATTGCGAATTAACAGCGGGATATAAACCCCCATCGCATTAACAATTAAAAGCGCTAGAATACCCAGCGCCACTTTTCGCCAGTGGGGACGCAGGTAAGCACCTAGTTTTCGCAGACGAGATTGTGCCATGATGGGGAGCTTTTTGAGCGGGTGAGCAGGTGAACAGGTGGGTTGCGGCGGGTGAGAATTATAAATGTCAAATTCCCAATGCCTTAATCGTCAATTACCGATTACCAATTTGCATCTCTCCAAAGGTAATATTTTAAGGACTTACGCACGCGGGGTCAAAAACAAAGGTGATGCGTCAATCTCGCGACTTTCAACCCACGATTTTTCGGATCGCCCTTTGTTTTTTTGCGTAAGTCCTGATTTTATTCCCTGAATCAGAAACCCGGTTTTTTAGATAATACCTTTGGGAATTTAGGCGAGGTTGACATAGGGGGAAGCCGGGTGAAGACGGCGGAAACAGGATATGGGAGCAAAAATCTGAGCCAATAAAACTGGATCAGGTTTTTCCCGAAGTAATTTTATAATTCTAATTGTATACTCAGCACTGCGTTGGGCGAACATTTTTCTATGTCTTCCGCAACAGTTCCATCCGAGAATTCCCTTGAAGAACTGCCATTGCTGCGGGTTTTATTGGTAGAAGATGACCCGATAATGCAATTGGGCCTAGAGCAGTTTTTGACCGAACAGCCGAATTTTAACCTAATAGGACAGGCAGGTGATGGTTATCAAGGCGTCGAGATGGCGCTTGACCTGAAACCGGATTTGACGATCATGGATATTGGGTTACCCCAACTCGATGGGATTGCGGCGACGCAGCAAATTAAAGCCGCTTTACCAGATATGCGGGTGGTGATGTTGACTTCTCACAAAGCAGAAAATGAGATGATTGCTGCGCTTTCTAGCGGGGCGGATGCTTATTGTATTAAGGGAACGAGTTTGAATCAATTGTTGAAAGCGATCGCTTGCGCTATTGAAGGTGCTGTTTACCTCGATCCCCAAATTGCCCGCACGGTAGTTAAAAACCTCAAACCCCCTTCTCCTAAAAATAATATCGCCCAACTTTCCCAACGGGAGTCAGAAATTCTCAAACTGATTGTAGAAGGGAAAAGCAACCCGGAAATAGCAGCCATGCTTTATCTCAGTCTGAGTACTGTTAAAACCCACATTCGCAGCATTATGAATAAATTGGCTGTGGATGACCGAGTGCAGGCGGCGGTGGTAGCATTGCGGTCGGGATTAATCTAGGGAAATACTTGTGGCAAAGAATTTAAAGCTGCAATATCAGTTGACTGAGAAACCCGGTTTCTTTAAGAAACCGGGTTTCTGGTTAATTCTCAGGTAGTTTAGTTCCAAATAACGTTGCATACATCATCCGGTAAATATCGGTATTATCTACCGTTTTTGGCAGCATTTCGGCGTTGAGTCCGTGGGCTTTTGCAATCACACCACCCGACATATCGCCGAAACCAGACCAGGCGATCGCCATCGAAAATCGCTGTCCATTTTTATCGGGTGCTGAAACAAATGGCAAGGTTTTTGTCCCATCTCTTCCATCAATTGGTGCGCCATTTCCATATTTAGCCGGTAATGGTTTATCCTGGGGTACATCTTGCGCCTGTTCCCCAATTACTTCGAGTCCCCCCGCATCGCTATCTGCTGCGGTTATAACCAGCGTATTCGGGTTTTGAGCGACATAATTCATCGCTACGCCAATCGCATCATCCGCGCGCTTTATCGCTTCTAAACACCCTCTGGCGTTATTGTAATTGCAGAAATTATCGCTACCTTCTTCTTCCAAAACCACAAAGAAACCCTTGGGATTTTGGGATAAAATTCCTAAAGCAGCTTGTAATTGTTCCGCCACCGTTGGTGCAGTTTTGACGTATAAAGGTAAGTTCGCTGCTTTTAATTTTTCTTCTGATTCATCGTTGTAGGTATCTTCGGCGGCAAAAATGCCCAAAACCTTCTCAGTATTTGCTGGTAAATTCAGCAATTCTTCGCGGGTGTAGACAACTGCGTACCCTTTACTTTTGGCGATTTCGATTAGGTTTAATCCATCTGTTCGCTTGCTAACAGATGCGGGGGTATGTCGTCCGGCGGTTCCTTTGGGAAGATACCACATTTCGCCGCCACCTAATATTACATTTACCCCTGATTCGATTATCTGCTTGGTAATTTCTGCGTGGTTGCGACGGTTATTTACCTTGGCTAAAAAAGCACCCGTTCCCGGTTCGGTGATAACGCCGGAATTGATAATGGCGGTGGATTTACCCGATGCGATCGCTTCTTCCATTATCGTTTTATTATACCCGGAAAGCGCCTCTACTGGCTTTCCTTTGGAGTCCAATCCAAACGAATTTGCTTCTACTTTTACTCCCGTCGCGTGAATCACAGCACCCGCGTTAGAAGTTGCCGTTAATTGATTTTTCAAATGTCCTAAATAGACGCCGAGATTGGACATTTTATCCCAATTTAGCCTACCATCTGGCCCTTTATACAACATCCGCGCCGCACCCCAGTGGGAAGCACTCGTACCATCCGGGTGAATAAAAATAACATTTCCTTGACGCGGTGCGGTGGCGTTTCGCACCAGTAACGCCCCGCCTAGCATCGCCGCCAGCGTTAACAATACCGTGCCGATAACTCGTTGATTAAAATTATTTGGTTCTCGGCTGATATTAGATGAATCGGGAGCGGAATTCGGGGGGATGGGGTTAATTAGATGTAAGTCCATATCCAATTTGTCGGGTTTAGCAGTCTGGTTATTTTATAGTTTAACCGCAAATTTTCAATAAAAGTTTAACACCCCAAGCCCAACTGACGCTACTCAAACGATATAATTTGTGTCAAAATAGTTTCATCTATGGGCAAAGGAGTTGATCGCAATGGAAAGCGGGACAACCGTAGCAGGAAGGGAAGAACCAAAAACAATAGCGGCGATAGGAATTGAAGAACTCAAAGCGTTAATTGCTCGCGCTGTTAACGAGCAATTAAACTTGTTGCCAAAACAGCCTAATAACCCGGCTGATAAAAAAGTAGTAGCAGATTTAAAAATTGAAGAATTTAAAGCATTAATTGCTCCAGCGATCGCCGAGCAGCTAAAAATCTGGTTAAACCAGCAATCTTCAGAAGAAAAAAAAGTAGCGGATTTGACAGTAGCAGAACTCAGAACCTTGATAACCCAAATAGTCGATGAGCGATTAATACTATGGGTACAGCCACCACATCCAAAGAATACCCGCTCGCCGCAGGAGATTTTAGCAGCGATGGATCGTCTCAGGTGGACACCACCACCAGGAGCGCCAACGGGTAGTGAAATGATAATTGCGGAGAGAGAAAAATGGCGACAACCTATGTAGTTGACGCCAGCGTGGCGATTAAATATTTCATCACAGAAACTTACACGCCAGAGGTGCGGGTATTAGTCGCTCAGATGTACTCTGGCTCACATCAGTTACATATTCCAGAGTTTTGCCTAATTGAATGCGTCAACGTTCTCTGGACGAATGTCCGATTTCGGGGCTTGCCACAGACTGATGCAGAGCAGATGATTGTTGAAATGTTGGCGCTACCGTTTCAAATTGTGTCCGTCACAAGTCTGCTGTCGCGTGCTTTGCAAATTGGTTTGATGCATCAATTAGCAATATACGATTCGCTATATAACGCAAGTTGCTAGTTATCTTTTTAGGGCTGCTCATGGCTAATGGCTAATAGCTAATGGCTAATGGCTAATGGTAGAACCGAAAAATATTCCCATAAGCAATTAGCAATTAGCGATTAGCTTCTGCTGTGCAACCCACGATAGTTATAACTAGCAACTTGGGTTATATATCGCTTTGGCATTAAGACTTAATTGTCCGCTGATTACGGTTGATGTTCGACAATTGAATGCAGCAACTGCCTGCGGTGCGGTTATCAAACCCATAACCGATTTCGCGTCTCTTGGCGATCGCATCATGGCACAATAGGTTTTGCGGCAATATTATAGCAGTTTGTGGGTGGAATACAGTTTGTGTAGCGGCACCCTTAAGGGTGCCGCTACACAAACAGAGCAACCCCTACGCGGACTATTAACTTATGCAAAAAAGTGTATTCTATCAAGTCGCTTTCCCGCTATAGGTACGGATTGGCATCGTGGCTTGAGAGCGGAGAGTGTCAAACAACCGCTCTAACATCAGACAGTCCAACTTTTCCCAGGAAAATCACAAAATTTTTGGCAAATCTGCGAAAAAGGTTGTAGATCGTGCGTGTAAATAACTAACCAGCTAGTTGGGGCCTATGAAGGTTCGAGCCACTCTAACAGTTACGGTAGACGAGTTTTGGAGCGATCGCCTGTGAACGATCTGAACCAAACACTGCAAACGCTGATTGCCGAAGCGTGTCAATATGAACCCAGGAGTTTAGAGAGGCGATCGCGACTTGCTTGCGTGCATCGACTCGTCATGGCATCCGGGAAGCTGTGGAAGGAAAGCAAACCGTATTATAACGATGCCCTTCAAGAGATGTGGGAATTTTTCTGTCAGAATCCAGAGTTATATGACCCAAGCGTGAAAGGCCCGATCACCTGGCTAGATGATTATCTCAAAAAGCGATTGAGAAATTTACGGGATTCCAAGTACAGGCAGCAAAAGCGAGAGATTAACACCCTGCAAACCGAGTCTGGAGAAACAATCGACCCGATTGCGATTTTACCTGCTCGTCCCGACATTCAACCTGTGTTGGAGATATGGGAGAAAACCCTCGCTTGGGTGGAAACCGATCCCGATGGGAACTTACGGAACACCTGTTTTAGAAACTGTCGTGAGGTGAATTGCCAAGCGTTAATTTTGCGTCGCCTCCCACCGGAAACTCCTTGGAATGCGATCGCCAAAGAATTTAACCTCACCCCAGCGGAAGCGAAAGATTTACCTAAAGTCTACAACCGCAAATGTTTACCCCAACTGCGACAATTTGCAGAATCTCAGGGATATGTTGAACCCCAAAATAATTCCAGTCGGAGAAAGCAATCATGACTGACATTGCTCAGATGCCACAATCAGTTTTAATGCCAATTACCCAAGCAGCACAACAGATGGCTCGCCAGTTTGCCATCGAACAGCCAACCGAGGAGAAAGCACTTCAAGTTTATCTCAACACATTAGCAGTGTATGCGGTGAATAATTATTTACGAATCATGGATATTTCTACCGATCTGAAAGGGGGTGATAGCTGGAATCCCGTGATTCGATTCGCCTGTGATGTTGCCGATTTATGGGTCACAGGTGTGGGACGATTAGAATGTCGTCCGCTGCAAGTTATCAACCGGGATCCTTCAAACTTGCCGTTTAAAACTGACCAAGAAGACGCTCTGACGGGGAGATGGGGAGACGGGGAGAGCGACCCTGACCCAGATCTAAGCACCTGGTCTAGCAGCCCCCCCGAATTTATTCGTGGAGAATCAGAAAATTCTTCCTTGCTGGAATCCCCTGGCTCCTACCATGGGGTATCCCCGCGTCACCGTGTCCCCGCTTCAGAGCGTCCTCTTCAATCCCAACCTGCCTCCATTTCTTGTTACGTTCCACCCGAAACTCAGGATGACCGAATTGGCTATGTGGTGGTTCAAATTGATTTGGAACAGCAAGAGGCGACTCTGTTGGGATTTGCGCCAACTGTCACGAGCGAGCAGTTAACGATCGGCGAATTGCAACCCATAACCGAGATGCTCAAAAACCTTGAAAGTCAAAAAACACAACTTGTTCCCCTGGCGAAATTGAGCCAATGGTGCCAGGGAATATTTGAAGTTGGCTGGCAACCTGTGGAAGCATTTTTAGATAACGCGCTCGCGCATTCTTCATTCACTCAGGTTGCCTTTCGACGCAGTATCACCAAAGAAATTAAACGAGCAAAGCTAATCAATTTTGGCAGACACAAACCTGGAATAGCGGTGACGCTGGTTGTGACTTTGACACAACAGGAAAAAACCAATGGCATTGGCTTACAAGTGTTTCCCCAAACAGGTGAAAGTTTTTTACCAACCAAACTAAAACTTGCAGTTTTGGATGAATCAGGAACCTGTTTCTTCGAGATTGCATCGGGAAGCAATGACCGTTTCATTCAGTCACGGCAATTTAGCGGTCAACGCGGAGAACGATTCCGCGTGCAGCTTAGTTTTGGTAAAATTAGCCTGATGCAGGACTTTGCAATCTAACTGCTTTTATGAGTAAGGTAGTTGTGTTAAAACTAGAGCGAGGTGACTTTGAACGAGGATTCCAAGTCACCCTCGATGTTGCGGAAGAGGGGAAGTTTCCCTACATTATGGGAGTGAGCGGTTATTTACGACAAGCTCCAGAGATTCCTGAACTTTATCGAGATTGGCAGAGGAAATACTACAACCTGGAGTCTATTTATCGCCGAAAACGACTCTATTTCATTGATGAAACAGCTGGCGCTCCAAGCGAGCAACCAGGAAACTTGCTCCAGGAATGTTACGAAGCAGCGGAAAAACTCAAGGTCAGCTTTCAAGAGTGGCTCAGATGCGATGGATTTCGCACTATTGAGGCAGAATTATTAGCCAACTTAAGTAAATCCGATCGGGTGCGATTTATCCTGCAAACCGACGATGACCAGTTACGAAAATTGCCTTGGGAAACTTGGAGCTTCTTCCAGAGATTTCCCCAGGCTGACCTTGGCATCAGTTCATTAATTTCTTACAGTTACAAACAGTTGCCAAAACCAGCCAAATTAAAAATATTGGCAATCTTGGGGAATAGTGATGGTATTGATATTCAGTCAGATCGAAAGATTTTAGAAAATTTACCCTTAGCCGATGTTTGTTTTTTAGTTGAACCAACCCGCGAACAGTTTAAAAGTCTTTGGCAATCATCTTGGGATATCCTCTTTTTTGCCGGACATAGTTCCAGTCAGGATGGTGAAAAAGGTTATCTCTACATCAACCAAACGCCAGAGGGAAAGTTAGAAATTAGCGAGTTAGAAGAAACTCTAAGAACCGCCATTGATCTCGGGTTAAAACTTGCCATTTTTAATTCTTGTGATGGATTAGGATTAGCTCGTCAGTTAGAAAAGTTACACATTCCGCAAGCGATCGTGATGCGGGAACCAGTCCCCGATAAAATTGCCCAAAAATTTTTGCAGTATTTTCTAGAAGACTTTTCTCAAGGTGGATCTTTATATACCTCGGTGCGGCGATCGCGCATAATTTTGCGAGAATTGTTGCAGGTAGATAGAGAATTTCCCGGTGCTAGTTGGGTACCCGTAATTTGTCAGAATCCGGCGGCTGAACAGTTTGTTTGGCCTTCGCCTCGCCGTAAATATTTATGGCTTGATTCCATCATCAAATTGAAGCAATATGCTTGGGTGGCAATCTTTAGCGGGTTTGCTGGAAGTGCGATTACTGTTACAGCGACCTGGACTAATTTTACCCGATCGCCATGTCCATTGGCAACCGAAAAGAAAGAAGCGCTAGGATGCTTCAAGGATTTACAAAAAACCCCCTTGGTCATTGGATTCTTAGCAGCACCTCACCAGAATTTATATCCCAACGATCATCTCTATTTAGCATTTGAAAACTATCTAAAAAAAGAGTTAGGAATTAATGTCAGAGACGTGCGGATTAAATTTGGCAATGCCATCTCTTATCAGGAAATAAAAAAGAAAATTGCTGACAATGAATGGGACATCATTTTTACCAATTCTCCCATGAACTCTTGGACAGCTAAAAGTAATGGCTATTCCTGGTTAGGTCGTCAGTACCTTCAAAATCCATCTTATTACTACTCGGTTCTGTTTGTCAAAGCCAACAGCCCAATTCGTTCAATTGCTGATATTAAACCAACCACAACGATCGCTTTAGGCTATATCGGTTCCGCATCCAGTTTCCATGTCCCGCTCTACAATCTCTATGGTAAGAGTCTGAGTATAACTCTTGGACATTCCCATGAAAAAATTCAAGAATTGGTAAGGAGTGGAAAGGCAGATATTGGCGCATCAACACACCATATCGCAGCCAACCCAGAATGGAGAGTGATTCATCGTAGCAAGGCTATTCCTATTTCAGGTATTTTTATTTCTCCTAAACTTTCACCATCCGACCAAACTCGCATTAAACAAATTTTTAAACAAGCACCTACAGACATTAAAAATATGATTCTATTTAAGTCAAGTCCGGAAATAAATTATGAGTCTATGGGGGCAGTTTCTGACAAGGTGGAAAAGATCGTGAAATGTACAAATTACTTTGATAAAAATCCAGTTGACCTTTATTGTAAATAATACAAGACTTATGCAAAGTTTCTATACGTAGGGTGCTCTCTTCGCAGCGTAACGCACCATCTACCATTTCCTTTTCTTATTTGTGTCCTACTCTTTGGGAAGCCGAAGAAAGCGTCTATTGCGTCTAATACTAAATCCGGTTTCATTATCCGCTTAATGCCGAACGACTCGCATTCGCGGCTACACAAACAAAGACCGCCTACGCGGTCTATAAGAATACAAAGACCGCCTACGCGGTCTATAAGAATACAAAGACCGCCTACGCGGTCTATAAGAATACAAAGACCGCCTACGCGGTCTATAAGAATACAAAGACCGCCTACGCGGTCTATAAGAATAAAGGGGGTCGCTAAGGCGATTTTAAAAGCGGATTTGGTATGATTTCCTGGCGGGCTTGATTAACTTATATAACAGCCTAAATAAATTTTTGGCATATCCTTGAAAAAAATCTTGGATTTGGGTGCGAAAAACCTTGTTGAGAGGCGTCAGTAAATAGTAACGCAAGTTGCTAATTATCTCAGGCATAGCAGCTGATGGCTAATGGCTAATGGCTAATGTCAGTAAAAATCCTTTATTAGCAATTAGCAATTAGCAATTAGCAACGCCAAAGTTTATAACTAGCAACTTGCGTTAGTAGGCGACCAACTGAGTTTCCAACCAGAGGAGGATAGGATGCACTCGTTTACGGTATTAATGTCTCTTTTGCGCGAGCGCGCCCGTTTCTTAGAAGAAATTTCTCAAGGAATTAGACTCGATGATAAGGTTTTCTCACTTCTAGTCTCTAGCTCAATATTTTTGGCAATCTATGGGGCAATTATTGGCTCATCTAATAGCTGGATGCAAGTCATTGCTTCCGCAGTCAAGCTACCAGCACTGTACTTAGTCACGAGCATCATTTGCTTACCAACTTTATACTTGTTTGGTGTGTTTTTAGGCTCCCGTTGCAATTTAAAACAATATCTTGCTCTTCTGCTAGCATCAACATCAATAATTGGAGTCATGTTGTTCGCCTTTGCACCAATCGTGCTATTTTTTCGCCTCTCTATTAATAGTTATGATTTTTTTAAACTGATGAATGTAGTCTTGTTTGCCATCACAGGATTGATGGGAATTAATTTGTTTTACAAAGGAATTATGTTGCTTGAGCAGCATGATGGTAAGTCGAACAGTCGAACTTACATTCTCAGGGGTTGGCTATTTCTGTATGGCTTTGTAGGCAGTCAAATGGGATGGATACTCAGACCATTTTTTGGCGATCCTGACAGTAAATTTCAACTGTTTCGTCAGCTAGAAAGTAACTTTTATCTCCACATCTGGGAGATAATTTATCGGGCGATCGCTGGTCATTAAGCTACTAAAAATACCGCTCAAATAATTTGAGTAAAAAAGTCAATTTAGGAGGGAAATACCTATGACCAGTGAAAGTAATCTGGTTCGTTTGGATACCAGAGCGGCAGGCTCGAATCAACTGGGACTGATAGGCACTGGCGCCATTCTCTTGAGTTGGTTGTATCTGAATTTGCCAATTCTGGGATGGCTAGCACAGACATTGCAACAAATTTCGCCGTTCAATAAAGGATTGCTGATCGCAGGGGGATTGCTCTTGCTGGTGCAAGGGGTGCGCTATCGGCAACAGTTTCGCTTTTCGCCGGTACCCGTCCTGCGCTGGAGTCCGCTAATTGTAACGATCGGCGCTGCGTTGTTAGCTCACGCATCTCGTTGGCTGTTGATTCTGGAACAAATACCCGTTGTGTTTGCATTAATCGGCACTTACGGGTTGCTGGGATTATTTCTGGAGTTTACCACCTGGCGAAAAGGGTTACCGATTGGTGTGGCGATCGCTCTCTTCCTCCCCTTCGGCGTACAATTTAGCAGTGGATTGGGCTTCCCTGCACGCATTCTCACCGCTCACATCGTCGAATTCATCCTCAAAGCTTGGAACGTTACCGCCCTCTCTTCAGAAGATATCATCGTCCTCGATACTGGCATCGCCCATATAGATTTGCCTTGCAGCGGCATCAGGAGTTTATGGACGGGTACGCTGTTCCTACTCGCAGCAACCTGGCTTGAAGGTCGGCAATTTGGGTTACGCTGGCTGGTGGTATTTGTCGGAAATTTGGCGATACTGGCGATCGCTAACCTGGCACGAGTCCTAACTCTAGTACTGATCGCACAGGTGTGGAACCAGCCTATTTTGGCAGAAATCCTGCACGTACCTCTAGGATTAATTGCTTTTATTGTCGCCTGCGGCTTCACCTGGGTACTGCTGCGCTGGGTTCCACCCCAGGGAGTCAGAGAGAGGCAGCAGCTCACCCCCTCGTTCCCAGGCTCAGCCTCCCCCTCGTTCCCAGGCTCAGCCTCCCCCTCGTTCCCAGGCTCAGCCTCCCCCTCGTTCCCAGGCTCAGCCTGGGAACGAGATGATAGAGGCTCTGCCTCACCGATCTTATTACGATTCAACTCAGGCAGACTGTCTAATCTAAAATCTTTTCTTCTAGCTGCCTGCATTTTGGGACTAACACTCATTCCCCATCCACCAGCCATTTCAAATTCCCTGCCAAATTTGGCAAATCTACAATGGTCGAGCGCGATTCAAACGCAACCGATAGAACTCACTTTAGTTGAAAAAGACTTTTTTGCCACACATCCCGGTGTGGTAACTCAGAAGCAGCATTTTGAATTTCCAGGATTGACAGGTTCTATCTTATTTGTTTCTGGTCCCACCTTGCAGGCACACCATGCACCAGAGATGTGTTTGGTCGGTAGTGGATTTCGCCTCGATCAAATCGTTCAACAACAGTTCGCACCGAGACTTTTTGGGCGTTGGTTATCCCTGGATGACCAAACTCACTCGGCTGTCTATTGGTTTCAATCTCCCCATCAAACCACGGGAGATTTTCTCGTGCGATTTTGGCAGCAAGCCTCGCGACAAGAGTCATCTTGGACCCTAGTTTCTATTTTGTTTGATAAATTCCACAGTCCCAACGATCCGGTAGTGCAAGCTTTTGTGACTGAGGTTTATCGAACCTTGCAAAAAGCTTAACTCGAATCATTCAGGACTTATATCATGTCCAGTAGCAACGGTTGTGTAACTGCTAATAGCTAATCGCTAATGGCTAAATAAAAAAGAAACAGTCAATCATTACTGAGCAGAGCTATGGCAATTGACAAGTTCGCAATTAGCAATTAGCAATTAGCTATCCATACACTACCCATGCCTAAGGAAATGATATTACGCAAACACCAAAGTTTCTCTCAAAAATCGTTTATGGCAACTAGAGATATGCATACCCTAGCTGGCGCGAACGCAGGCAGAAACCCGCGCCCAGAAACCGGGTTTCTGGGTCGCCCAAGCGTAAATCCTGTCCTTGTATTGCAAGTCAGTGAGGTACAGCCTTTTGGCGCTTCGTTTGTGTAGCGGCACCCTTAAGAGTGCCGCTACACAAACGAAGCGCGATTTCGCTGTACTTCACTCGGCTGCAAGCCGCTGTATTTTTGGCTCTGTTTAGTGAGGATTTCTTATGCAACCATCCAATAATGACTTTAAGCAAATATTTGCAGTCTTCTTTTGGGTATTCAACGGGATGCTGCTTTTGATTGTTTACGTGGGAGTTCTCCCATTTATGGGATTCTCTCTTTTGGGAGATGCGATCGCTGGGCAAGTTCCGCTCAATTTCCTGGTCACGTTTTTTGGGCTAGTCAGCGTTCCCACAACCTGCTCGCTCTTGGCGACTAAAGCAAAGCGGTGGCAAGAAATTACCCTGTTTCAGTTGTTTTATGGGATTGAAGCACCGCTATTGATTGTGTGTATCGCGCGGTTTTTCTGGCTGCGGGATTTGACAGTGGCGAGTACGTTTTTACTGCTAACAATTGTCTTTGGGACAATTGCCACCGCCCACTGGTTACTCAGTCGGCGAGACAATCCAATGGCAGTCAACCTGTGGCATTTGGCAGGACAAACCCTGATGCTAGCGATCGCTGTATATCTTACGGCACTGGCTGCATTTTACGTACTGCCTTCCCTGACTGTCGTGGGATTGCTGATAATGCTGTTTTATACTGTCATCCTGATCCCGGTGGCAATATTTGCCCTGGGATTGTTTACCCTTCCCTTCGGCATGGTGAGGATGTATCTGCGATCGCGTTCGGAAACCCTCAAACAATTGGGAACCCGCTACGGAGAATGGCGAGTGCGGGCGTTTACAGACGTTATCTTCGCTGGGTGGCTCTTAACCTTCCTACTGTTGCAGCAACAGCCCCAGGTGGTAGCATTTCGCTTACTCAGTAACCCACCCCAAACCGACGCGCAGCGACAGGCACTCCTGCAAAAATCAAATACGATCCGCACTGGATTACTCAATGCTTACCTGTCTCCCTATCGCTATCCTCGCTTAGAGAACACGGCGATGCGAGATCTGTATCAACACACGCTCCACTTTCCTCCAATTGCAGCTCAAATCGTTCAAGACTGGTTCAACTTCCTGACTGCTCCTTTTACCTATCAGGGTACAGCCGCAGACGTAGACAAAGCAGCTCAACTCTATGCCCAGTTTTTTGATGCGCCCATTTTGCGAAAAGAAAACCCAGCGATTCAAAAAGCCTTGCAATCTACCTTCGATCGCAGTGGCGCAAAAGCAGGACTGGATAACATCAACCAGAAACGAGTTTGGCTCGAACAACAAAACATCACCGTCAAACCCCACGGAGACTGGGCAGATGTAGAAATTTCTGAGTTGAGCCACACCCCGCTCTAAAGAGACGGGGATTCAGGCCAGGAATTAAAGTTAGCTTTTCGCTCATTAATAGCTATCTGGCTAACCGTTTCTGGCTTCATGCAGAACTGCTCTGAGGGTGAATGACTCAGCCTACTTTTGGACGCGCCTAATTGTTCGCAGTTTGTTTGAAAGTCCTTCCATGCCTGCATTAAGATTGGCTCCAACCTTTCCCACTCACTTTGAGCAAGATGCAATAGAAGGTTATCTTCGTCATTGACATATCTACTCAGGTATGCAGCGAAAAGATCGCGATGCATCACAACTCCTGTTTGGTCAAAATGAACGCGCTCTGAAAGTTTTTTCTTAATCCGTTCACCAGTCAAATGGGTTTGTGACAGTGCAGTACGTGAAGTAGAAAACTTAATGAATTGCCCACCAGCACTTACAGCCTTGCGGGCTAATTCAGATTGCACAAAACCGGGAGACTTAGCAGAAATAGCTTTACCATATCGCTTCTGCCATGCCTTTACCGATACATTTTCAGTTTTAATCTGATTACCATGCCTCAAAATCTCATTGACGATTCTCCGGTTTTGAGACTTAGCATAAGCGCTCTTACGCCGCTCTATTTCTCGCTTTTTACGAGCTAACTTTTGATATGTTTTAGACTTTTTCCATTGGCGACTACCCGGTTTTACTTTACCTTTCT
>NZ_BLAY01000093.1 GCF_020521235.1 Microseira wollei NIES-4236
TAATGAGTTGGTGCGAGAAGCCGTTAGAGAGTATTTGCTAAAGTTGGGGGCATCGAACCCCCAACTTTAGCAGGCTATCCATCCCCACCGTAAAAGACGGTGGGGAATTCCGCAGAATTAGTTAAAATTTAAGATTGCAGATTGCAGATTTTAAATTCAATCTGCAATTTGCAATTTTAAATTGGCAATTCCCGTTCATGCCGCTAACTCCACGGGCTTTGGCTGTTCGTGTTCGATGACAAACACGTTTGAATAAAGGTTAGCGATGATTTGTTTCCCTTGCTGCGTCAGTTCTAAATAGTGCAGCGCATCTTTGATGTAGACATAAACAACATTCCAGAAAAACTTAGCGTAATTCTGACGCAAGTCTCCGGGGTGGCGGTATCCCAAGCCTTTGTTAACGCCGGTTTCTTCAAATTCGTAGTATAAAGCACCGACTTTTTTCAGATAGCGAGGGTCGCTTAATTGACCGATGAGATCGGCGGCGCGAACTAAACCGGGATAATGTGCTGTATCTTGATGATCTTCATCTTTGGGGACGGGGAAACGGGTGAGTTCGATATTGGCTTTGATTACTTCGGCGTCGATTAATTTGTGACCGCCAAAGCGTTCGGATATAAACAGTTTGCCCCGGTCTACATGGTAAGGTGTCAGACTAGCATCGGATGCGCCAGGAGGCAGCTTTGCCATCGTGCCGTTGATGCCGGTGGCGTACAAGCCTTCTGCTTCTCGGTCTTGCCGACAAACGCCTTTAATGTATCCGATGTCGTGGCACAACAGGGAGATAATATAGTGCAACCAATCTTCGCAGGACACCCCACCTTCGCGGATATGTTTGCCCCTGAGAATTTCCTGTCCGACTAAGGTGACTAGGATAGTGTGTTCCACATTGTGATAAAGGGCGTCGCTGTTGGCAATGTTTTCCAAAGCCATGTTCCCAGCCCAGCTGAGAATGTCCGCATAGTCCGGTTTCCAGCCACCGTAGGTGCGGGTATAGCCTTCCCGCAGCTGGCTGACGAAGTGGTCGATCAGTAGTTGTGTAGGATTAAACAACATGGCGACTTCTCTTTTCAATCAACAGGGTATTTTCTCCTATGAGGCTACAGCGAGGTTGTAGCGTCACGCTAGAAATAGGTTAACTCCATAATGTGCAATTTTTGGATTTGGCTGGGTGATAGGAGGCTTTGTGGGTTGTGACCTCAGTCGCATTACAGGGATACTGGAGAAGTATCAAGCGATCGCTACCACACCTTGGCGTCGAGGATCGCCAGCACCTGTCATCAACCCATTTAAATTTGTTATCACCGTATTCACCCCCCCAAAAAACATATTTTTTTGGTTCCATAAAACCATCTCAGATCCATTGGGAAGCGTAGCATTTGTTACTTTTTCCGGTTCAAATCCAGGTTCTAAATGAAATCTTCCGTTTTCCAAGTGGACTCTAGGACTTTCTACAGCCCGATCGACGGGCATTTCAAAGTCTATCAAGTTGGAAATTACTTGCAGGATTGCGGTGCGAATTCGCTTAGACCCTCCAGAACCCAAAACAATTTCTGGCTGACCATCTTTTAATACTATTGTGGGAGACATCATCGAAGAAATCCGCCGATTAAGAGGCCAGTTATGGAATCCAGAGGGATTTAAATCCTCCTCGCCCAACATATTATTTACCATAATCCCCGTCCCCGGAATTACATATCCCGATCCTTCCCCATTAGAAGTTGTCACAGAAGCTGCATTGCCTTCGCTATCGATGACGCTAATGTGAGTTGTACTTCCCCATTTATTCACGAGTTCTGTTAATTCTCGTTCGTCAGGTTGAAAATGCTCGTTCGATAAAAACTTTCTGGCGATATCTTGTTGATAAATATAAGCGTCGTATCCGTCAGTTCTAGCTTGATTAGTTAAACGCATAACTTGAGCCATAAGTTGCAAGTGATACTCAGAACCAAATTCAATTTTGTTTAAATCAATGGTAGATATCAGCTGGAAAGCGAACGCCATGAGAGTGCCGCCGGAACTGGGAGGTGGGTTGGTGAGTAGGATGCGATCGCGATAATTTATCCCTAATGGTTCTCTTTCAATTACCCGATAGTTTTCCAAGTCTTCTAAGGTTAAATATCCTCCGTTCTCCTGACAATCTTTTACAAGTCGATGTGCTATCTCTCCTGAATAAAACTCCCGCGCACCATTTTCAACTAACTCGGTTAATGATGCCGCCAAATCTTGCATAACTACAATATCTCCAGGCTGGAGCAATTTACCATTCGGTGCATATACTTTCCGGGATTCAGGTGAAGCCATGATAATCGGTTTAAGCAGATTTAAGCAATAAGCTTGAAACTCGCTAATTTGGATGCCGTTCTTAGCATAATGTATCGCTGGTTCAGCTACTACATGAAAAGGTAATCTGCCCAGTTTTTGGTGGACGTGGAATACTCCCAAAATATTTCCCGGTACTGCCATCGAACCTAACCCAATATGAAAGCTTTGGATGGCGTCGCCAAAGTTAACATCAACTGGATAAAAATTAATATCGCCAATAGATTTTTTCTGGCGGGTTGTTTGAGTAAAGAAATCAAACAAAATATTGCGATTCTCCCCGGTATGTGCTAAAAGAAAACCGCCGCCAGCGACAGAAGTTAACATCGGTTCGGCGACAAAAGAAGCTAAAATAGCGGCAACGGCGGCATCGAAGGCATTGCCGCCATTGCGAAACATTTCGATGCCAGCTGCGGCGGTTTTGTGGTGTCCAGCTGCTACTGCACCGCGAATTTTTTGACTCATCGATAGGGTAATTGGTAGTTGATTTAGTTTAGTTTACAGGACTGACGCACGACCTTGCCATCACCTTTGTTTCGACCTGGATCTCTAGTTTCCTTGCGCAACGATTTTTCACAGAAACTTTGGTGTTTGCGTCAGTCATGGTTTACTTAAAAAATCTTTCAATTCCCCTACCAACCATTCTTTCTCTGTGTATTTGCTTAAATTTCAATCACCGTATTCATATCGACAGCTTACCCATAATTTTGGAGTTTCATATCACCTTCAGCGAAAATTTACGGTTGACAGAGACACAGGACTTACCCACGACGAGAAAAGAAACCTACTAGAAACCGGGTTTCTTTGCGTCAGAGAGCGCTACTGCCCCTAAAATCGGCAATAATGCTAAACTGCGGTTCTATCACAACGGAGGAAATGGGTGAAAGTCGCTATTATTGGCTGTGGTTATGTCGGTAAAGCTTTAGCTCAGCATTTGCCTACGTCGGATTATGTTATCACTGCTACCACGACCACACCGGGACGAGTGGCAGAATTAGAAACTGTTGCCCACCGGGTAGCGGTGCTGAAAGGGAATGATACCGAAGCTCTAACTGGGGTGATACAAAACCAAGATGCGGTAATCTTGAGTGTGGGTGCTGCCAATGCCGATGTGTACGAGGACACCTACCTGGGAACTGCCAAAGCGATGGCAACAGTATTGCCACAAGCTCCTACTGTAAAGCAGCTCATCTACACGGGAAGTTATGCTTTATACGGAGATCAAAAAGGCGAGTGGGTAGATGAAGACACACCGATTGCACCGGCAAACCAAAATGGCGAGATTATTGCCCAAACGGAACAGGTATTATTGGCAATGTCTAGTCCCACCCTCAAAGTCTGCATTTTCCGCTTGGGAGGAATTTACGGCCCAGGGCGAGAATTAATTAAAATATTCGGTCGTTCGGCGGGTATGACTCGTGCGGGGACGGGTGAAGAATTCTCCAATTGGATTCACCTGGAAGATATCGTCGGGGCGTTAACATTTGCCCTGGAAAATCCATTGCAAGGAATCTACAATTTAGTCAATAGTAACCCACTACCTAGAGGCGAGTTGATTGACCGCATCTTGGAACATCACGGTCTTTCTAAAGTTGTTTGGGATGCATCGGTTAAGAGCGCGTTACCTTATAATGCGCGGGTTTCTAATCATAAAATTAAGGCGGCGGGTTATAAATTTATCTATCCTGAAATTGTGGAATATTAACGCAAGTTGCTAGTGATAAACTTGCTAATTGCTAATGGCTAATTGCTCCAGCATTTTTCCTAACACTAGCCATTAGCCATTAGCCATTAGCTCCTGGTTTGAGATAACTAGCAACTTGAGTTATTAGCAGGCAAAAACTCCAGAATCCCGGTTTCTTAAAGAAACCGGGATTCTCATTTTAACGGACTTTAGCTATTAGCCCAGAAATCAATTTCCGGGCGGGTGATTGACTCCTTTACCAGACTAGGTTACAGACTGCGCTCGCGCAATCTGTAACCTTTGGGCAATTGATTTGCTTGGCGGAGAATGCGCTTGGGAGCTTTTCCTTCCCATAACACTTCACCCATTTTCACACCAAATTTGTCCTCTAAAGCCTCGTGCATTTCTGTTAGCACCTGTTCGGCTTCATCCCACACAGCAGCAGTATTACCATCAACTGTGGTAACGCTGTGCTTAAGATAACCATCTACGTCATAAAACACCTGTCCCGCAATGGGGACGCTGACGCTAATTCCTTTGCCCGTATTGGTAGCGGCTGCCAAAATTATCGCACTGGCGGGATGATCTGGATGTTCTTTTTGATCAAAGGTAATGTTAAAACCCATTTCCGCCAAAGTCTGTGCAATGCTATCGGCAATATAATCCCGCTTCGTTGGCAGTTTCAAGAATGGTTTGAGAACCCTGGCGATAGTCGCTTAATTGGGCAATTTCCTGTTGCACCCAACCCTGTGCAATCGCCTGTTGTGCGGCATCAATCTGCGCTGCTAATTCTGCCACAGGTGCTGCTTGCCAGCGCATCACTACCGGATCGGCCTTCAAACCCGCTAAAATCACGTGGAGGTCTGCCAATTGTCGAAAAGCCTGTGCTTGTAGGTGTCGGGAGCCTCTTTGTCCTTGTAAAATCTGACGCAGATGCTTTTGAACCAGGGCAGTTGCTTCGGTGAGAGGACGGCGGACTGCTGCTGGATCGTGGGAAGCGATCGCATCTCCCAGAGTTTGAAACACGCGCCGCACCTGTTGTCTGCGCGCCGCATCAAACTTCATCGCTTCTGCATCTGGAATTTGAGCCACTTTTCCTTCTAATTCTGCCAATTCAAACTGTTGTCGCTCGATATCTGCCCTGATTCTTTTTTCTTCATCATCCCGTCGCTTGCGTTGCCATGCTTCTGGGAATGCCAACTCAATTTTCACCAGTGCTTCTGATATTTCTAGCAGTTGGGTTTCCGACTCTGCTTGAGCAATTAGCACCTGTTGATTGGCAGCGCGATTTGGCAATGCTACCGCTTCTTGAATATAGAGATTTGCCGATTGCCAATGCATATCCCAGAGGAGCGACTTTACCCACATTTGGATTTGATCGCGCGACTCTTCCAGTTGACGAACTCGCTCAATTTCTTCAGCTACTCGCCGTCTTTCGGCTTCTATTTCTGCCCGTCGCTGACGTTCGGCTGCAATAATTTTTGGCTTCCATTCGGCAATTTCAGCTTCTGAAAATTTGGGACTGCCGCTGATAAAATTAAACTGGTAATCGGTAATAGGAAAGAATCTAAGCAATTACCAATTAGCAATTAGCAATTAGCAAGCTTGCAATTAGCCTTTTCGATTTTAACCAAGGTTAAGCTGTTGGAGCAGGCGTTGGCGAAATTCCTTAGCAGCCGCTAGAGGATTGGGATTGCGAACGCATTCAGTGAGGAGATCGATATCCAGGTTGGGTAGCAATTCACTGCGAGAAATCAGTTCATAACCGAAGGTTGCGGTAAATTGGGTGGGTGTTTCTTCGCGCAGGTGATAGAGTTTAAACTCGTTGTTCTGCCAAAACCAAACCTCTCGCGCACCTAACCGCCTAAACATATCTAGTCGATTAATCCCACCGCTGGTCACTACAACCTCGATTACCAAATCGGGAAATTCTTTATCTGTGCCGATACAGTAGCTCTCATCTGGTTCTCCTCCAGCCTTTTTTTCTGGTTTGCGAAGGGTAGTAGAACCCATTGGAAAGTATTCCGTATCGGTTTCTAGGAAATAAATCAGTAGTAAATCTCCGGTACGAGTTTTGGCGTTTTCATGACGACGACTCGGTGACACAATTTCTAGTACTCCATCTAAATAAGCAACCCGATAAGCTAAGCTGTCTCCTAAATCAGCTAACAAGGCTTCATATTGTTCCCAAGCTACACCTGTAACGATCCGTCGTTCTTCCGGATCGTCGGCTTGCAATCGTTTGGGTAAATCGTCGAGTATTACCATAAGTCAATCCAACAACACTTGATTCGATCCTAGTTGCGATCGCGCGATACAAGCATTTAGTTTGGCTAATCAACAGATTGTTACAATTAATTCTTGGGCAGGCGGGACGCCCACCCCACAAGCAACAATGACTCTTGTGGGATGGGCATCTTGCCCGTCCCCCCACCCCACAAGCAACAATGACTCTTGTGGCATGGGCATCTTGCCCGTCGCCCACCCCACAAGCAACAATGACTCTTGTGGCATGGGCATCTTGCCCGTCGCCCACCCCACAAGCAACAATGACTCTTGTGGCATGGGCATCTTGCTCATCCCCCCACCCCACAAGCAACAATGACTCTTGTGGCATGGGCATCTTGCTCATCCCCCCACCCCACAAGCAACAATGACTCTTGTGGCATGGGCATCTTGCCCGTCCAGTGCTATTTTTGCAATAGGTCTAACTTTCTTTTTCCAGCCTAATCCCTCGGCGCTGCATCCAGGCTTCAAACTCGGCGCGAAAGCCTTTTCGGGCAGGCACACCAGTAAAATAGAACGCACCAGAGACATCAATTCCGAATTCCATCCCGGCTGAGCGATCGCCCATTTCCAATTGTTGCATTAATACCTGCCGATACCGATCCGTCAGCAGCAACAACCTTTGATTGCTAGAACCCCGCCAGAGTAAGTCCTCGTGCAGAGATGCGATATAAGTTCCATCAACGAGCAAATCGATGCGATCGCACAATAACTTTTGATCTGCTGTTCCCTGTTGTTGCAATTGCTCATATCCATATCCGGTGTAGCACATTACACCCAAGTCTTTTGACTGACGAATGGTATCAATTAAACTTGCCAAAGCGGCTGCTTGCAACATCGGTTCGCCGCCAGAGAGGGTAATGCCTTCAATATCTGATTGTGCGAGAATCCAACTTGCCAATTCGGTGAGGGCAATCGCTTCTCTACCTGCTGCATCCCACGATTCCGGAACTATACAGCCAGGACAAGCAAACTCGCACCCCTGTACCCAAATTACGGACCATTTGTCAGGCCCCAATACCTTTACACGGGACTCCTAGCGGAAAATACGTAATTATTGTTTTTTTGGTATAAATCCTTGCTTAATTGCTGCGGTCGCACCTAAGTCACAGCGTTAATTATATCAAGAGCAATCGCTAGCTCAATATACCCGAAGAAATGCGATCGCTCTTGTTACTCAGCAAACATCTCAGCCAACGTCTCTAAAACAGCCTTTTGCTCATCAGAACTAATCTGACTTAGCCGCTTGACTAATCGAGTTTTATCAACAGTGCGAATTTGATCTAGTAACCCAAGTTGCTAGTTATAACTTGTGACAGCGGTAATTGCTCGCTTGCAAGCTTGCTAATGGCTAATTGCTAATTGGGTTAACAGGCTTTTGCCTTCTTGACAACTACCCATTAGCCATTAGCCATTAGCCATTACCAGTACCGCTTGATGTAACTAGCAACTTGCGTTAGTACTATTTGTCGATCCTTACCTTGAAATTGGCAAGGTAAGCGGGTGGGATAGGATTGACCCTTCGTAGTCATGGTAGCAACGATGACTGTAGCGATGTATTTGTTCATCTCATCAGGTGAGATTACCACACAAGGTCTTGTCTTCTGAATCTTGCTACCAATGGTCGGGTCAAGGTTAACTAAAAAAACATCAAAGCGTTGAACTACCATTCCCACTCCATCCGATCCCACTCCGTAGCAGTTTCATTGTCGAGCAGGATATCATCCGCTCTGCCATTAATATCATGTCCGGTCGATTACCCATAATTAGGAGTAGGGAACATTATTAACGTTATCTGTTTGTCCGAGATATCTATGATGGTTAAGTTAATTACGCATTTTTACGCAATCAACCGTATTTACACGTATAATTGTGGTAAAAGCAAAAAAGCAATCGATCCGATTTAACAGAACGGTGCCATTCGTCCCTACCTATCCCTACTTCTGGCGCTCAACATCCGGGAGGTTGGAAGCAAATTTCCTCGTTGAGACGACAGAAACCCGCCCTCAACGTTAGTAGGGGCGGGTAGTTCATATCTAATATTATTTGGACGGGCTTGGAGGGACTCGAACCCCCGACCTTGTGGTCCGTAGCCACACGCTCTAATCCACTAAGCTACAAGCCCTTGCCAGAAACTTATCATAACACACCTTTTCCGAATCATGCAAAATTTTTCCGAAAATTCTTCCTTAACCCACCTAGACTCAAGCGGGGAAGCCCGCATGGTGGACGTTTCAGCCAAACAGCCCACGTTGCGGATTGCTGTGGCGGCAGGTCAGGTGCGGATGTTACCGGAAACCTTGGCTGCAATTGAAGCAGGCAATGCCCCCAAGGGCGATGTGCTGGGAACGGCAAGGTTAGCTGGGATTATGGCAGCCAAGCAGACATCCCAGTTAATTCCCCTGTGCCATCCCTTGCCTTTGCAAAAGGTTGAAGTTCAGATCGTCCCAGATCCCCAACTGCCGGGATATCAAATTCAGGCAGAAGTTAAAACCAAGGCCGAAACGGGGGTGGAAATGGAAGCTCTGACGGCGGTTTCGGTAGCGGCGCTGACGCTTTACGATATGGCGAAAGCCTTGGAAAAGTCGATGCAGATTGAAGCAATTCGCTTGGTGAGCAAAACGGGGGGGAAATCAGGGGATTATAGCGCCATTTGAATCGAGAGGGAGAGCGGGGATTTTTCACTGTCAGGACTTACGTAAAGAAACAAAGGGCGATCCGAAAAATCCTTGGGAAAGGCAACCAGAGATCGACGGTCTCACCTTTGTTTCTAGGATCGTGGTGCGTCAGTCCTGCTGGATTTTTCCCTCCCAAACCCATTATTTTTCCGAGAAACCGGGAATCTGCCCGGACTTCAGTATATTTTCGGACTTTGGTATATTCGCCAGCTTCAGTAATTTCCCTGGTTTCAAATTGAGCCTGCTCTCCCTCTCTTTCGCTTTCCCTGTCCCTTTAACAAATCTTAGTATATTGGTTTAATTGTTTATGATCCGACCAGGGTAGGAAAAGTAGGAAAAGTAGGAAAAGTAGCTGGGGAAAAGATTAAGTTTTTGTAAAAAATTAGGAAAGATAGAAAAAATACTATATGCAGAAAAAACAGCGAAATCTTCATCCAAACTTTACAGAATACTATGGATAACTTTGCAGAAATTTTATAAAATATATAGGGAATTTAAGTAAGAATCATGAAAGAGCCAGAGCAAAAACATGGTTGTCGAGTCAGAGACAACCAGGGTGGATGCACAAGTTGGCAAGAGAATGGCTAGATATACTGACTAGCCAGACTGGAGAAATTAACAAAAATTAGAAGATAAGATTTGTGGAGGAAGACAATGAGCGATCGCACTCTTGGTTCTCAAAAACAACTCGGAAGTATGCTCACCAACGACCAATTAGAGCAGGTGATGGAAGCGATCCTGGCAGGTAAGTATTCTTGGGCTTGTTTTTTAATGTTACGCTTTGTTGGGCACGATCCCCTAAACTACCTCCCCTACCGTACTTGCAATCGGTTGATTAAAGAAAACCGCACTGGTTGTCAACCCAGCAAACATCGCACCAAAATTGAGGATCTGGACTATCTAGAGGAAGGCGACAGGTTATGTGCTTCCGCCAAAGGTGGCTTTAGATACTTAGATTTTGACCATTCATTTTTGCCATACGAATTTTAATTGGTTTTGTGGATAACCCCAGGTTGTTTGTCCAGTTATTGTTCGGTGACGCTCGGCAGATAAACGGTAAATTTAGTGTGTCCTGGTTGGCTTTCTACCGTAATTTTCCCCTGATGTTTTTCAACAATCTTTTTAACGATATTTAGCCCCATGCCGCTGCCTTCTCCTGGGGGTTTAGTTGTAAAGAATGGCTCAAATATTTTCGGCATCACCTCGCTTGTAATTCCCTTGCCGCTATCGGTGATGCCAATCTTTACCTGTTGGTTTTCCTGAATGACATCAATCGTTAAAGTGCCTCGATTGTCCATTGCTTGGATGGCATTATGAATCAGATTTGTCCAGACTTGATTGAGTTCGTCCCGATAGCAGAATATCGCGGGAATTTCCCTGTAGTTGCGAATCACTTCAACCCCCTGTTTAAGTTGGTTATGATACAGAGTTAAAACTGTTTCAATTCCTTCGGTTACCTGAGTCTGAACCATTGCACCAGAATGGTCGTAACGGGCATAGGTTTTCAAGGCAAACACGACTCTAGAAGCACGTTCTATTGCGGTGTTGATGATTTGCGTACTGGCTTTGACGCTGGCTAGTTTATACGCGGTTTGTAAAATATTTTCGCCTTCTGGATCTTTCAATAAAGGTAAAAATTGTTCCAGATTATCGAAAATGCCCAGCTCGGCTAAGGTATCGGCAATCAAGTCGGCATTGGCAATTTCCTCGGCTTCCAGTTGCTGTCGCAAGCGCCGTTTAAATTGGCGCTTCTCTTTAGTTGACAAGTTTTTTTCTTGATTTGAATTTTGGATTAAAGCCAAAATATCTGACTGACGCTCTGGGGAGATTTGGGGTAAGGTTTCTAAAGTTTTTCCTAAGAATTGGTCAATATTTCTCACAGAAGAACGAATGGCTCCCAGGGGAGTATTAATTTCATGGGCTATTCCGGCAACGAGTTGTCCCAAGGCAGCCATTTTTTCCGCTTGAATTAGTTCTTCTTGGGCGGTTTTGAGTTGTTGGAGGGCGTTGGTTAATTCTTCATTTTTTTGGCGCAGTGCTGACTCGGCGGAGATGCGTTCGCGCAGCGCAGCTTGCTGTTCGCTGATATCCCGCGCCACTAAAATCGCGGTTTGCTCGGAAAGGGGAGAAATCGTTTCTGCTAGCCAAACCTCCTTTCCTCCAATTGGCAAGCAATATTCAATCGCGACGGTTTTTTGACTCAGCAATGCCTTTTTGATACTCTTAAGAATCAGATCGGCTTGTTGGCGCGGCAGGTCGTCGTGCAGTCTTCTGCCAATCATCGCTGCTGGCGGTTTATATAAATTCGTCGTATTGGTTGGGATGACATTGAGACACCGTCCGGAAAAGTCCCGAACTGTTACCAAATCTGTCATAGCAGCAAACAGTGCTTTCATTTCTGCTTGCACTTTCTTCTGTTGCAACACCGTTCCCAACTTGGCAATGACGGCGCTGACTAACTCGCTCAATTGCTTATCTTCTGCACTAGCTTCTAGGGTAAAAAATACCAGCACGGCTAATACTGGAGATTGGGTAATTGGTAATGGGTAATTGGTAATGGGTAATTGCTCTGAAGCTGCTCTGGTCCAGTTTGGAGTTTCTAATCCCCAGTCGCCTGTTGCCAAGATGGGTACGCCAAATCCTGCTTTTAAGCTGGCTTCTTCCGCTAGTTCCAATCGGGAAAAAGTATCTTCCACTGCGGTTAAATCTGCCAACCATTGGGATTGTTGGTTTAACCAAACTTGCCCGGGTATGCCTTCCCCTGGGAGGATAGTGAGAACGGCGCTGTAGTCTCGAAAACGGGCGATCGCATCCTCAACTGTCGGGTCAATCCCTTTGGATTGATAATACCAACAATGGCTGCTTTGCAGTGCTGACCCATCGGCGGTGGGTTCCCAAGCTTCGCCATATTTCCAACCTGTGGTTTCGCATATCCGCTGCAAAGTTACTTGCAGTGCGCTATCAAAATCAGGAACAGCGTTAATTGCCTGAGTTAGATTTAAGACCAGTTGGTTTTGCGCTTCGGTTTGCTTGCGATCGCTGATATCCTGATGTGACCCCACCATCCGCACGGGTTTGCCAGTTTCGTCCCATTGCGCTTGTCCCCGCGCCAAAATCCACTTGTAACTGCCATCTTTGCAGCGTTGGCGATACTCGGCGAT
Source organism: Microseira wollei NIES-4236 (assembly GCF_020521235.1). Classification (GTDB taxonomy): domain Bacteria; phylum Cyanobacteriota; class Cyanobacteriia; order Cyanobacteriales; family Aerosakkonemataceae; genus Microseira; species Microseira wollei. The sequence continues at coordinate 12,132 of NZ_BLAY01000093.1, forward strand.
GTATTGCGGCGTTTTTCCCTCTAGGTGTGCTTGCAGCTTGGCGACAGTCGGAGCGAGATCTTCTGGATGCAGCGACTTGTACCAGCTGTTGTAATCTGTGACAATTTCCCCTTCTGCGTAACCCAATATTTCGGTTAAACGAGGCGAAGTAAATGCTTCCCCGGTGATATTATTCCAGTCATAGATGCCTTCCCCCGTAGCGCGTACAATGAGTTGCCAGCGTTCTTGACTTTGACGCAATGCGGCTTCTGTTTGTTTGCGTTCGCTGGCTTCAACTGCTAAAGATACCAAATCCGCGAGACTGCGGGCAAAATTTTGGTCTTCCGCCGTCCAATGACGCGCATCTCCTATATGTTCCAAACAGATAACGCCGGCGGTTTGTCCCCTTAACCTGATGGGTATATCCAACATCGAGACTATGCCCAAGGGAATCAAGTAAGATGGGGCAAATTCAACCGTTCTGGGATCGGTGCTAGCATTGTCTGCGGCGATCGCTTCGTCTTGCTGCAATGCTTGAAAATAAGCCGGATAGTCTACTGCTGCTAGTTCTGCACCTTCGCTGTGTTGGTTGCGACCTTTCTCAAATAAATCAAGGCACTTAATTTTAGTCTTCGTTTCATCCAACAACCACACGCTGGCTCTTTCTACCCCAATGTTATCAGCGCTGGCTTCTGTAATTTCTGTTAAAGCTGCTTTTAAATCCCCTTGATGTACGGCTGGACTTTTGGCCAATCGGGTCAAAACTAAGTTATGGTTGCGTAACTTTGTGGCGCTTTCCCGCAACGCTGCCTCTACCTGCTGCAATTCCCGCGACTGTTGCTCGATCAGCCAATTTTGCTGAATTCCTTGGCTCACCTCAGCCAGCAGGCTAATAATCAATTCTGATTTATCAAAATTCAATTCTTCTACCCCCATCCAAGGCAGGGGTTTAATTGCTTTTTCGCTGCTATAAACAATCTCAAATTGTTTGTTTGGTAAAATCTTTCCGATGCGGCAGTGCTTTTGAATGTGGTGATTTGCTTCTATTTTAATTAATCCCCCCGGAGCCGCGAAACTTTGACCATAGGCTGCTTGCCGCACCCGATCCGTGTCAAACGATTCGGCGGCTTCTACGGCTTGTTTCCACAGGTAAACTTGGCTATAAGCTGCCTCAATCGGGTCGGAGGTGACGCGAAGATCGCCGTAACAAGCGCGAAAATTCTGGACAAATCTGTTATTTTCCGGTGTATCGATACTTTGAAAGTAACTCCAACTCGCGTAGTGACCAACTGCTGCATCTCCTATTTCCTGTAATTCGGCTTCTGCTACGCTGACAGCTAGGATGGGAATTTCACTAGGAGTAATACCTGCATCTCGGTACTGGCGATAAAAAGATTGGTTGCTATCGCCATTGAGGGTATTAAACACAACATCGGGGCGTAGGTGGCGAATGCGGGCAATTATATCGCTAAAATCAGTTTCCCCTAACTTGACGTATTCTTCCCCTACTACTTGACCCCCAAGTTGTTTCAGTTGCGCGGCGATCAGTTTGTTCGCGGTGCGGGGAAATACGTAGTCGGAACCAATCAGATAAAATCTCTTACCTTTGTTTTCTACTAGCCAAGTCACCGCCGGTTCGACTTGTTGATTGGGACAAGACCCGGTATAAAAGATGTTGGGCGAGGTTTCCAGTCCTTCATACTGTACGGGATACCACAGCAGCGCGTTGCATTCTTCAAATATGGGTTTGACAGCTTTGCGGCTAGCGGAAGTCCAACAGCCGAAGGCGGTGGCGACTCGTTCGACTTGCAGCAGCCAGCGCGCTTGGCGTTCAAATTCTGCCGGGTTGGATCTCCCATCTACGACAACGGGTTCGATTGGTTGACCGAGAACGCCGCCTGCTTGATTGATTTGAGCGCAAGCCATCAGTGCTGCATCGATCAACGGCTTCTCGCTCAGCGCCATTGTGCCGCTAGTGGAATGCATTATCCCAACTCGTACTCTCGACCCAGAAGGTTGGTTCAAACACGACATAATTAGAACCCAAGCTTATGCTTATATTGATAACTCAAATTTCTGCCGAGATGTTTTTCCCAAATATTTTAATCGCTGCCCATCTATGTTAACAAACTTTAAATTTATTTATCCCTCTCAAAATTTCGCGATAACGCGACAGAAACCCGACAGGCTGTGACATTCCTTTCGATAAAAAAGTAGGAAAAGTAGGTTTTTTTGATTAGTTAGTAAGGGAAGATCGCCAAAGCGCTGTTGATTTATCGGTTAAATCCAGGGTTTTTGCCAAGCTGAGATATTGCACCTAAAACAGGTGGGACCCGACGCCCATGCCACAAGAAAAATATATCTTTTGTGGGGTGGGCGACGGGCGGGACGCCCATGGCACAAGAGACGCCCATGCCACAAGAAAAATATATCTTTTGTGGGGTGGGCGACGGGCGGGACGCCCATGCCACAAGAAAAATATATCTCTTGTGGGGTGGGCGTCCCGCCCGCCCAGTGCATTGGTGCAAGATCTGAGACAGCTTTTGCGATCGCCCATACATTAGCCTTGTTCTGACACCAGACGCACTCGCTCACGCCCAAATTCTCCTTTGGGGGGTTCTTCTACGGAATATGCTCGTACTACCATCGATGAGAACAGAAAAAGCAGGAAAAGTAGGAAAGGTAGGAAAAGTAGCAAAAGTAGGAAAGGTAGGAAAAGTATGTCACATAAAACTGCTGTAACGATAAAATAGGCCATATAGAAGAAGAAGATTGCCTGTGTAAACCTCCCTTAGTTACAAAATGAACATTGATAAAGCTTTGGAAACTGTGGAACAAGTTATTCTATCGCGCGAACTCAGCCCGATTGAACGATTAATTCTGCGCCAGTCTTGGGTGGGAAGAACTTACACTGAGATGTCAGAAGAGTCCGGGTATGGAAGTACCTACATCAAAGAAATTGGTTCCCAGCTATGGAACGATCTTTCAACGGCTCTTGGGGCAAGAGTGACGAAAAAAAATTTACATTTAGTATTAAGTCAGTATTCAGAAAAAACCGGATTAAATTCATACAATGATGAAGGACGGTTATACTTAGAAGACTGGGTGGGAGAGAGTAATTCTCCAGAGTTAGCCAATCAGATAGAGATGGAATATCCCAGTAGTCCTGTACCGCTAAATTCCCCACTTTATATCAATCGCCCGCCGATTGAAGAACTCGCCTACAAGGAAATTACCAAACCTGGATGCGTCATCCGCATCAAAGCACCCAGCAAGATGGGAAAAAGCTCGCTCCTGAGTAGAATTCTGGCTGACGCCACGAATAAATCTTACAAAGTTGTCTCGATAGATTTTCAAGAAGCAGACGCAGCGGTTTTTTCAACCCTCGATAGATTTTTGCGCTGGTTCTGCGTCAATGTCAGCAGACAATTGCAGCTTTCCCCCCGATTGGATGATTATTGGGACGAGGATATGGGCAGCAAGGTCAGCTGCAAAATTTACTTCGAGGCGTATTTGTTAGAGTCTGTCGCAGGTACCCTAGTTTTATCATTGAATGAAGTCAATCGAGTTTTCGAGCATCCCAAGATTGCCCAAGACTTTCTGCCGATGTTGCGATTTTGGCACGAATTGGCTCAGCAAGCTGAAACTTGGCAAAGACTGCGATTGGTACTCGTTCACTCGACGGAAGTCTATATTCAGCTAAAATTGACCCAATCTCCTTTTAATGTGGGATTATCCCTGAGACTGCCCCAGTTTACCACCTTCCAGGTGCAGGATTTGGCAGACCGCTATGGACTAGATTGGACAGAGGAAGAAACAGAACAACTGATGGCTATGGTGGGGGGACATCCTTATTTAGTCAATCTCGCGTTTTATCACTTGAGGAGAGAAAAAGTAACTTTAGAAGAGTTATTGCGAACGGCACCCACCCAAGCAGGGATTTACAGTCACCATTTGCGGGGTCATTGGGCGATACTGCGAGAAGATCGGGAATTGGCAGATTCGCTGCAACGGGCAATCGCTGCCAATGGGAGCGTACAATTAGATGCGATCGCTGCCTATAAGTTAGAAAGCATGGGGTTAGTCCGACTAGAAGGAAATCTGGCTCGCGTTAGCTGCGAGTTGTATCGTCTTTATTTCCGCCAACAGATAGAAAAGGAAAATAAAATCGATCTTCCCCTATACCAACCTTGTTCTCACTAAGTTTGAAATTAGAGCAAATGTAACAGGCTCGGTAAAATAAGCTAAGTACCTAAGACGCTCACATTCACAAGAGAGATTTCATGCCTCCTCGTTGGCCTCGCAAACCCGACCGTAACGACCCCGCTTTCCGCAAACTTGACGACCGGATGAACTTTGCCACCCATGTAGCAATTTTTGCAGCGTCTAATTCCGGGTTGTGGTTTTTCGACAACTTGCAAAAAGCTTCTTGGCCTTGGGCAATTTGGGTCACGGGCGGGTGGTTAATCGTATTGGTAGCCCATGCTGTGTATATTTTTGCGATCGCGGACTATTCCGCAGCTGCAACTACATCCGGGGATACGTCTTCCTCTGGGTAGATTGAAGATTCTTGCCGATTGTGGAGGGCGCGATCGCACCCGCTTTGATTGAATAGGATCGATGTAGATTTCCTATTGAGGGTATCAAAATAAGTCCTATGGCTAAGACAAACACCACCGAAACGATCGAAGCACTCGCCGCCGAAATTGGCGAAAACGTTTATATGGACATTGCCAAGTGGCATCTCTACTTAAGAGAAGCCCACTTGCACACCCTCCTCGCCGAACGGATGTATCCCATGTTGCTGGATAATTCCCTCTCCGAAGATAAGGTGATGCAGATCCTGCAAGACATGCCGGTGCGGCTAGGCGGCGGACACCGGGAAGTCCCGTTAGCAGATATGTTGCCGATGCAAAGTCGGGTACATTTGATCGATGTTTTGGAAGAATTTCAACGCAAGATGTAACGTAAGTTGCTAATTGGTAATTGCTAATTGCTAATTGCTAATATAGAATTTTTCCTGGCATTAGCCATTAGCCGCTCTTTTTAGATAACTAGCAACTTGAGTTATGTAGGTGAATTTGCCCATAAACCCGGTTTTTCTCAAAAACCGGGTTTCTTGTAGTTAGGTTCAGAATCGTTTCCAGACCCCAAGCGCAATTAGCAATTAGCAATTAGCAATTAGCAATTACTTGTTGTTAAATATCGATCAACTTCCAGCAAAATTTGCTTGCTGGGTTCGTAGGTGATGAGAGCGAGCGCTGTTTCTCGAGCGGCCCAGGTATAGCTCTGAATTTCTTCCACTTGACATTTTACCATGTCTGACTTTACCAATGCGGGAAAATAAGTCACGGTTTTCTCAAATGTTTTGTCTTTCTTAGTAAAGGTGTAATGTTCTACAAACTCAACGCCTTCTAACAGCGTGTAATCGGAAATTCCCGTTTCTTCTACCAATTCGCGACAGGCAGCTTGTAGGGGGGACTCGCCTGCGAGCGCGTGTCCTTTGGGAAAGCCCCAATGTCCCGCCTGGTGCTGAATCAGCAAAAATAAGTAAGTATCCCCTTGACAAAATATCGGGATAATGCCAAACGATTCATCTTTCAGAAAATTGGATTCAACCATCTTATTTAAGGGACTAGGGGAAGAAGGGCGTTGTATCAGATGTCCGTTAGCTTCGGTATTGTATAAACCGGGGGGGGGTTTATATAGCCCGTCTGTTAGAGTCAGAAATTATTGGTAAAACCCGCCCCTACACAATCTGAAAATATACACAACCAATGTAACCGTACACGATCTCAAAGGTTTCTCTTTAGATGGCTATTTGCCATAACTAGACCCTGTTGTTGGCTACGGGATTAGCAATTAGCCATTAGCGATTAGCACAATAATTATATTACCCCACCTTCTTTTTAACAAAGCGCTGACGTATCCGCGAGACAAAAATATCCATTTCTGGTAACTCCATTTTAATTGCAAGGAAACCAAACAAGCATAAGCCAACTAATCCAGAAATGCTGAGATCCAGCAGTTGAATTAACAAGCCTTCGCTACCTAAAATTTGTTGCAAACCCTGACTTGTACCCCAACTAGCGAAACCCGTGAAAATGCTAGCGCCGACTAAACCGCCGAAGGGTAATAACCACTGATGCATCGGTAAACCATTGAGTTTTTGGTTTAACTTCCACAACAGCAACACCATTGAAACAATATTGACGCCCATTGTGGCTAAAACTAAGCCGGGTGCGCCGAAAGGTTGAATTAAGATCCAGTCGAGCAAGCCATTAAGAAAAATATTCATGATGCTGATGCGAAATGGCGTTTCTCCATCCCCCAAGGCATAAAATACTCTTACCAAAACATCGCGCCCCAAATAGAAAAACATCCCGATGCCGTAAGCTACTAATAAAGATGCGACTAACCCGGATGCTTGGCGATTAAATGCCCCCCGTTCGTAAACGACTCTTACAATTGGCATCGATAGGGATATCATAATCGCTCCCAAGGGTAACATGGTCAGCGCGGTTAACATTAATCCTTGACGAATTCGCGCCTTGAGTTCGGGCCAATTTTCTGGGGCGGCGAGGCGGGAAAATACGGGTAAAAGGGGTACTAAAAGGACATTGGAAATAATTCCTAACGGAGTTTGGACTAAAAGGCTGGCATAATTTAACGCAGCGGCTGCTCCTTGGATGTAAGAAGCGAAAAATAAATCGGTGTAGACGTTAATGTGCAGCATCCCGGAAGAAAAGGTTGCCGGTGCCATAATTTTAATCACTTCTTGGACGCCTGGATTTTGAAAGTCAAACCGCAGGCGCAGGGTTCCCAAACCGGATCGCCACTGGGCAATTAACTGCACGATCCACTGTAAAATTGCACCGGCAAGCGTTCCCACTGCTAGGACAATTCCCCCCAGCATGGCGTATTCGGGGGCGATAATTTTGTTGCCCAATTGTAAGGCTAAAACGCCGAGTCCACCGATGACTAAAATGCTGGAAAATAAAGGACTAATCGAGGGTAGCCAATACATATCGGCGGCGTTGAGGGTGGCGAACCCGATACCGATCAGTCCGGCAAGGACGGCAATGGGTGCCATAATGCGGAGTTGAGCGATCGCTATCTCTTTCGTCTGCATCAGCGTCTGCACTTCTGGCGCGCTAAGTCCTTGAGTATGATTTAGCCCAGGCGCGACGATATTGGTCAGCGGTTCTGCAAAAATAATCAAACCGATCGTCACCAACAGCAGGACGCAGGTGATAAAAGTGGTCATCGTTTCCACGATCGGTGCGGCTTCTTTTTTATCCCGCTTTGCCAAAACGCTGACAATGGCGCTGTGGAATGGTCCGTTAATGCCTCCCAGCAAGACCAGTAAAAAACCGGGGAGAATATAGGCGTAGCTATAGGCGTTGGCAGCTGCACCTACGCCAAACGCGGCAGCGATCGCTTGCTGGCGCACCAAACCAAAGATTTTGCTGATCAATGTGCCAAATGCTACAATCCCAGCAATTACAGCCAGCGAACGAGAGGATTTCTTGATTTCAGTCACGTACAGTTACAAACTCGATTAGTGCCTCTCAATTATTTAAACCTGATGACGGCTGATTTTATCTATCGATACCCAACTCTTTATCCCGGCATATTGGTTAAACGCTATAAGCGATTTTTCGCCGATATCGAACTGGCGACGGGAGAAGTCATTACCGCCCACTGCCCGAATACTGGGCCAATGACGGGGGTTTCTACTCCTGGTAGTTTAGTACAAGTATCCCAGAGCGACAATCCCAAGCGCAAACTCGCCTACACTTGGGAAATGATTCAGGTGACCGACACCGAACCAACCTGGGTAGGCATTAATACAGCTTTGCCAAATCAGATCATAAAACTGGCATTGGAGAAACGATTGTTTCCCCAGTTGGGGAACTACAGCCAAATTCGGGGGGAAGTCGGCTACGGTGTGGATAAAGGCAGCCGCGTGGACTTTGTTTTGACGGGCAGCGAGGCGGATAAACCGATCTACTTGGAAGTAAAGAATACTACTTGGGCAAAAACTCCGGTGGCGCTATTTCCGGATACGGTAACGACGCGGGGACAAAAGCACCTGCGGGAATTGATCGCTTTACTGCCATCTGCTAGGGCGGTGATGCTGTATCTGATTAATCGCGGCGACTGTACCCACTTTGCCCCAGGAGATAGTGCCGATCCGGTTTATGGGGAGTTGTTGAGGGAAGCTTACGCATCTGGCTTAGAAGTTTTACCGATGCGGTTTGAGGTAACGCCAGGTGGTATTTGCTACAAGGGCTTGGCAGAGTTGATCCCATCTATGTCAGCATAATTTATAAATGGTGCATCTAACTTATGCTGAATAAAGTAGTGGCGCAGCCAGGAATGCTACAGCAAGAGCATCTTAGTGTTAAAACTGATATAAATCGGCTGATTGACGTTGTGGAATGGTTTGATCGATTCTGCCATCAGAATCTGTCTCGGCTTTCCTGGTTGGCAGATGAAAGCAAGAACCTCAACTTAGCCGTCGATATGCTGAAATTAGCCCTCGACGAAGGCTTTACCAACGCCGTTCGCCACGCCCATAAGGATTTACCACCGGAAACGCCTATCGACCTTGAGTTAACTCTATGGGCCGACCGACTGGAAATTCGCATCTGGGATCGAGGGGCACCGTTCGATCCGCCGCCACTCAAAGCGCCCGATCCAGGTAAACTTTCCATCGGTGGCTATGGTTGGTTTCTGATCCGAAGCATCGCGGATGATGTGGTTTACTTTCGATGTCCGGATGACAGAAACTGCCTACTCATCGTCAAGCACAAACGCAACTAATCAAAATTTCCAGCTGACAATCGAGCGGGGTCGCATTTGGGCTGATAGAATGGGCGGGCGAGACGCCCACTCCACAAGATCCCAATAGCTAATTGCTAATTGCTAATTGTCAATTGTCAATTGCCTCGAGAGCTGCTCAGTAATTATTGACTGTTTCTTTTTTATTTAGCCATTAGCGATTAGATATTAGCAGTTACACTTGGACATGATATTAATCATTTAGATGCAACGCTTCAACAACGGTCACAATTGGGGTTGATATTTCAATTTGGTTGGGTGAAGCCGAGAGGATAAAATCCCATTCACCGTTCAGTCCTTGTTCCACATCAACGGTCAGGGTGTTGCCGGAAAAATAGCTAACTTTTCCGCCATAGCGCGAGTAAATATCTAATATCATGTCCGCGAGAGATCAGTTGTGTATAGTTGATTGTGCGAAAAAGCGTTTTTTCTCCCCCATCCCCTTTGCTCCCCCATCCCCTTTGCTCTCCAAACGCAACCGATGCAACCGGACACGATATAATAGTATCGCAGAGATAATTAGCTCATATTTGGCTTTTTCAGTGCCAATATTAGTTGCCAGTATTTCATATCGGTTGAGAAATTATGATAATAAATTAGAAGGTTTACCCCCAGGAATTGCGGCAAACAAATTGGCAGTATTGACCAAGGTGAGCTTAAACGATGCTAGCGCTAAGTTGAGGCTCTTGAAATCCCTATAGGACATCTTATATTCCTCGAATTATGGTGGCGATCGCATCAGTAGGGGCACGGCAACAGTACTATCTTGGCTGCGGCAAAATAATTGTTGATGTTCCCTACATTATTTCCGCGTCATTTCAAACAAATTCTTCGCTTGAGCATCAAGAAACCCTTCAAAAAGCACCTTTTCACCCCCATCGATTTCTATCAAATTGCGTTCGGCAATCTCATAATAAGCATAAGTCCAAGGGATATTTATCAACTCACCGCTAGTATCATCTAGCACCGTAACCATTTCTTGCACAGCATGGGTTGCCGTCTGCCTTAAACCGCTGCAAGGACTGCCTTCAATCTGGGCTTTCATCGGCACGCCTCGCTGGGATAAGCCGCTAGCAGTACTTTCGATCTCTGGATACTCGGGAGTATTCTGGCGGTTGATGTAGCCGGTAAAGTGATTGACGGCGTATCCGTGCAGCAGTACCCAGGCTCCATACTGAGTTACGTTATTTACTGTTTCCACAGTGGATTTCCGGGGAGGTTGCCAAGGGCGAGTAAATATTGTTGAAAGTTGATTGACAAATTGTTCTATTTCTGATTCAGATAAGGACTCGATATTGCTGGGAAATGTTGGCGAATGGATGGATAAACCTGACACGACTGTTTGAGAAATCAGTTTGGCAATTTCATCAGGTAATTCATCAACAATTAACTCGCTAATAAACAATTTTGGCAAGTCGAATTCGTCTTGTTTTGGATGGCGATAGTGACGCGCATACAGATGAGATGAAGGAAAGTGATATTCCCCTGCTGGTGCGTAACCTAATGCTGCGACAATTTGCGCGAGATGTTCAATTCCCAGATTCTTTTGTTCGACTGTTAAGCGCAAAGAACGGAAGGCGATGTGGTCGTTGGCGACGGTACCACCCGCTGCGGTTATCATTTTTTGGTAAACTTGGGCGTAATTGACTCTGGAAATGTAATTTTCCCAGAGTTTATGCCAGAGTTTTTGAGCGATTTGGTAATTGGTCATAGGTAATGGGTAATGGGTAATGGGTAATGGGTAATTGGTAATTGGTAATTGGTAATTGGTGATATCAAATCCGCTTTCATCACCCTCCTTTTAAATAAACCGCGAAGACGCGATAGACGCTTTCTTCGGCGCACCCGTTGGGTAGGACACAAAGAGAAGAGGAAGAAGATAAGAGGGGTTGTCGCTCCGAATTTGGTATGATTGACTAATCGCTAATCGTAGATAGGAATCAACCGAATCTCCATGAGCAATTAGCAATTAGCAATTAGCAATTAGCAATTAGCAATTCTTCGATAATTTCCAGCGCCATTTGAATTTGGTCGCTGTCGATAACCAAAGGCGGACAAAACCGAATCGCTGCTTTACCGCAACCTAAGAGTAACAAACCTTTGTAGAAGGCTTCATCTACAATTTTATCTCGCAATTTCCCATCAGGTTTTCCCGCTGCATCTAATAAGTCAATTGCCACCATTAAACCCTTGCCTCTCGGTAGGGAAACTTGCTGAAAGGTTTTCGCTAACCTGGTTAAACCTGCTTGCAATAACTCTCCCATATTTAGAGCATTTTCCATCATGCCTGTTTCCAAAAGCCGCAAGGTTACATTTGCAGCTGCACAGGCAACGGGGTTACCGCCAAAAGTGGTAGCGTGGGCACCGGGAGGCCAGGTCATTAATTCCGGTCGGGATAAAATTGCACCTAAAGGTAGTCCGCTGGCGATGCCTTTGGCTAGGGTAATGATATCCGGTTTCACGTCCCAATGTTCGATGGCAAATAGCTTGCCGGTGCGACCCATGCCGGATTGTACTTCATCGACTACCATGAGGATGTTGTAGCGATCGCACAGGTTTCTCACTCTCTGCAAAAACCCATCTTCGGGGACAATATACCCCCCTTCCCCTTGAATTGGTTCTACCACAATCGCCGCAACTTCTTGGGGGGGTAATACCGCCGGAAATAGCTTTTCTTCTAGATAATCTAAACTTTCATGAGTTCCATAGGGAATGTGCGTCACGCCGGGGACTAATGGCCCAAATTGCTTGCGCTGCACTGCTTTGGAACCAGTTAGGGACATCGCGCCGTAGGTGCGTCCGTGGAATGCACCGAGAAAGGCGACGATCAGCGATCGCCCCGTATAATACCGGGCTAATTTAATCGCCCCCTCGTTCGATTCGGCACCAGAGTTAGTAAAAAACACTTTCGCCCCGTTGGGAAAAGGCGCGCGAGCTGCTAATTTTTCTGCCAACTCCACCATTGTTTCGTAGTAAAAATCCGTACCCGACATGTGTAAAAATTGCGCCGCCTGGTTTTGAATTGCCTGGACGACTTCGGGATGGGAGTGACCTGTATTGGTGACGGCGATACCTGCGGTTAAGTCTAAGAATACATTGCCATCTACATCTTCGACCATACAGCCTTCACCACGGGCGATAACGAGGGGATAACCACGGGTGTAGGAGGGGGAAGAGACTGCGCGATCGCGTTCTACCATAGCATGAGCGCGAGGCCCAGGTAGAGACGTGACAATCCGAGGCGCGCGAGGCAGGGGACGTTTGGTAGGAATACTCAGCATATGATTTTGGATTGTGGCTGCGGGGATTTTAGATTAAAAAATTATGCAATTTTGTTCAGTAGTAACTACTTCTATGGTATTGGGTAAAATCCAAAATCCACAGATCCCATTTTTAAGGGTCATAGTGGAGGGTGTCACCATTGAGAAACCGGATCAACTTTTCTCTTAGAGGCGACCCCTTGATTCCCAAATCTTTCAATATGGAACTGATAAAATAGTTGCTCAGTTTCCAGAGACGATCGTCGTTTGCGATCGCTCTTAAAACAAATTGCTGGCTTTCTGTTAATTCGTGAATAGTTATCCCTTCTTGCAGCTTATTGTCTTGAAAAGCTAATTCAATTAGTGTCTTATAGCCGTAAGGGAGTTCCTCTACTTTTTGCGCCAGTACTGGAATGATATGTGCCATTTGCTCGTCGTTCAAACGCCACAAAAAGTCGCTAACTATTAAGTTGTGAGCAGTTGCCATATGGTTTTCGTAATGGTTGCATAGTCTCACAAATAAATCTGGCTTTTCGATTAGGTGAACTAGGGTTTGCCGAGCATTTTCAGACATATTTGTACCAGGGATATAGGCGAGAGCGATCGCAGCAGAAAGTTTGACGATATCCCTGGAAGAATTTGCATCTAAAACTTCCTCAAAGAATGCAGGTTCTAAAGGTGTATTGTTACTCAGAATTGCCAGAGATAACGGGAGCGTTGCTTTGACCATTTCCTCTGATTCTTTATGAAAGCGATCGCGCATTCTGTCGCAAATCCGCGCCGCATCTGCTTTACAGCAGGAAAGAGTGTAAGCTGCTCCAATTCTGGCTTTAGGTGCATCGTGTTCTAGTAAATTAAGATAGACATCAACGCCTTTATAAACGGCTTCATAAGTTTTTTCCATCCAGTATAATTCCTCTTCCATTTGTTCTTGGAATTCGGGCGTATTCCGTGTAGAGGCATATAGCGATGAATCTTTTCGCAGGTCGCAGAATGAGGTTCCCGTGCCTATGTGTGCCAAATCGATCAGAATCCTGTATAACAAATCTTCTTCAGATTCACGTTGCAGGTGTTCGATCAGAAAGGGTACAGCAAAAGCTGCTCGCCACAACAACGATCCTTGATGCCAACTTAAGTCAAATAAGTCGTTTAAAGCTAGCGATCGCACATCTTTTTCATCCGAGGATAAATGACGGATAGCAGATACCATATCCGCGCCTAATTCAGTTTCTAATTGCTCCCAATCCACGGTCATATCTACGCTTGGATAATCTGTTCAGCCGTCAGCGCCAATTCTGGGAAAGTGCGCGAAATTATTCCTTCAGCACCTCGATAAGGATTGCATTGGTAAACGCCACTTTCATCGAGTAAGAAAACAAACACTGTTGGCACTTTAGGATTCCCCAAGTAATTTCGACTTCCTAAAGCCAAGTAATCTACAATCCAATATTCTGGAATACCCAAACGTTGATATTCATCCAGTTTATCGATATAATCATCTTCCCAATTGGTCGATACTACTTCAACTGCTAACTGAAGTGGTTCGACGAAAGCCGTATATGCAGAAAGATTAGAATCCCAAAGTGCTTGATATACTACGCTTACATCAGGTTGGCGACCTTGTTCTTGTCCTTCTGGGGTAAGTGTTCTCACTACAATTCTGCCTGACACTCTGTAGTTTAGATTAAGACGTTTGACCTCATCTTGCAAAGAGTTTGAAATGAAATCTGCGATATTATCATGTTGTCTTGTCGCTAATTTCCTCACAACCTCTCCATTCACCAGTTCATAAAAACCTTCTGACTCAACTTCGAGTTCTAAGAATTGCTCGAAGGTAAGCTGTTGTTTTGCTTGGAATGTAGTCATGGTTATTTTTTATCAGCTAGGTTATCAAGCAACTATAGCTATAGCTCCTCCGACTTAGGCTTAATTTCAAATTCAAACCTAGAACGGTAGAAACAAACATCGAATTCTAAGAAAAAGTTTGTCTGTCCCAGAATTAATGGCGCGTTGGCACTTTTGACCCAAGCAAATACCAACCTTACAGGCGCAAACTCTCCAATCTCTGCCATGACAGATAGTGGCATAGCTGGCTGATTGCCGAGATTACCTGACAAGCGAATAATGGCTTCGCGCTCGTTCCAAACAGCACCTAACTGGATGCCAATTTCATAAGGCAAAACGTTAACTGTAGCACCACTATCCACTAACCCAACAACTTCAACAACCTGAGTATTGCGGCGAAGAATCAATGGAAGACGCGGCAGACTATCAAACTCATTTTGAGATGGATCTGTGGTCGAATATGTGAATCGCATTACACTTAGTTACCATCGCTGTCAGCCATTTTTAACGCTTGCATTAGAGCTTCTCCAGCACCAAAAGCATTGTAGGGTGTTGGCAAGTCGTAGGTTTTATGTGGCTCCAGAGGAAAAATAGACGCGCCAGCATCCAGTTCTTCCGCCAAGATGCGAATCAGCTTGAGTTTCTCTGGCGCAGATAATTTTCGAATAGCGGGAAGCAACTCTGTTAATGTCATTTTTGGCTTTTTATCCCCTCGTAGTAATGAATTATAGCTGTAACGTCATCCAAATCGGCAAGGCGTAGGATAGTTCTGGCACTTTCTAGTTGTAGTAAAGCCTTTACCATTGACCTTTCACCTTGCTTTCCTATTATCCATTACCAATTACCAATTACCAATTACCCATTACCCATTACCTATTCCCGATTATCAATTTGAGCGCGTTGCAATTTACCGGAAAAATCGACATAAACCGTCTTCCATTCGGTAAATACATCCAATGCGGCACTCCCCGCTTCCCGGTGTCCGTTTCCAGTTTGTTTGACGCCGCCAAAGGGTAAATGTACTTCGGCACCGATAGTCGGACCATTAATATAAGTAATGCCTGCTTCGATGTCGCGCATTGCTTGAAATGCCCGGTTGACATCGCGGGTATAAACTGAAGAAGAAAGACCGTAACTCGTATCGTTTAAGATCGCGATCGCTTCCTCAAACTCGCTTACCTCAATCAATGCCACCACGGGGCCAAAAATCTCCTCGCGGGCGACGCGCATATCGGGGGTAACTTTGTCAAGAATAGTCGGTGCAAAAAAGAAACCGTGGTGCAATTCCCCATCTTTTAATATTTCCCCACCGATTAAAACCTTTGCCCCTTCGCTGCGGGCAACTTCCAAATAATGACTCACTCGTTGCAACTGTCCCTGATTCACCAATGGCCCCACATCGGTATTAGGATCGTTACCATGTCCGAGCCGCAACTTGCTGGTATGCTCTAGCAGCATAGCGGTAAATTTATCCTTAATATCGCGGTGCAAAATCAACCGACTCGTTGCGGTGCAACGTTGTCCGGACGTACCAAATGCACCCCAGATCGCACCTTCTAAAGCAAGTTCTAAATCGGCATCTTCCATCACAACTTGGGCATTTTTCCCGCCTAATTCCAGACAAACTCGCTTGTGAGTGCGTCCGCAAGTCGCCCCAATTTCTGCCCCAGTTTTAGACGAACCCGTAAACGATACTAAATCAACGCCTGGATGTTCCAATAAAGCTTTTCCGACTGTTTCTCCTGCACCATGCACTAAATTAACCACCCCAGGCGGCAACCCAGCTTCTTGGAATAACCAAACCAGAAAATTAGCACAAGTAGAAGTATCTTTTGCCGGTTTCAGAATTACCGTATTGCCGCAAACTAACGCGGGCATCATTTTCCAACAAGGAATCGCCACGGGAAAATTCCAAGGAGTAATTAAAGCACAAACCCCGAGCGGCGTCCTTACACTCATAGCAAACTTATTGGGCATTTCCGAAGGTGTGGTTTGCCCAAACAAACGACGCCCTTCTCCCGCGTAATAAAACGCGCAATCAATTCCTTCTTGCACATCTCCCCGCGCCTCGGCAATCGGTTTGCCCATTTCCCGACTCATCAGTTGGGCAAGGGTTTCTTTGTGCTGAATTAACAACTCTCCGACTTTATGAATAAATTCTCCCCTGGCGGGCGCGGGTACAAGCCGCCAAGTGCGATATGCTTGACGCGCAGATGCGACAGCTGCATCCACATCGCCAGCTTCAGATCGGGGAAACGTGGCGATTAATTCCCGCCAGTCGGCAGGGTTCCGACTTTCTAAAGTTGCTCCCGATTGGGCGGGTATCCATTCTCCGTTGATGTAATTCAGGCAAGTCATGGGAATTTCAGATTTCAGATTTCTGATTTTAGATTTTAGATTGGGGATTAGACGGGGGGCGAGTTGATCTCACGGGACTTACGCCAAGAAACTCTACGTAGAAACCCGGTTTCTAGGATCGTCGTGGGTAAGTCCTGTCTCAATTGTCGCTGACTCTCGCATCTGCTGCTGATAGCGGATTGCCAGCGAAGTGTTGGAAAGCGTTTTGGCGCTTGGTTTGTGTAGCGGCACCCGCGCATGGTGCCTGCACACAGCTGTGCGGTGTACCATCACCGGATGCTTTCCCACCATACATCCACCCCGCAAGTCTTCCCTTGTCCTGGGTGTGGTCAATTATAGTTGGTTGAGACTGACGCGGCGACGCGGCGACGCTGTGAACTTTTCACCACCATGAACTGGCGCATGACTGCACCCCCTTGTCCTCCAATTCCCTCTCTCTATCAATTTTATTTTCTTTTCGATAGATAAAAATTTAATAAATATTTATAATTTTTGGGTGGGGGTGAGGGGTCAGACCCCTCATAGGGGTACTATACTATTAGTAGATGCACCCTGATGATTACCGCCCCGGCTGAAACGTCGGGCGTTTTTTTTTTGCTCAATTTGCTTCAGTGTTTTTACGTAAGGGAAATTACGCATATTGGTGGATTACCTGATAAAATAATAGTAAAAACACTGAAATAGCCGGATAAAATTGAGGGTAAAAATGAGCGATCGCAACGCAGGGAATGAATCTACAGCAATAGAAGGCATTTACGAAGCATGTATAGGAGTCCAAGATCCCATCCCTCAAATTCAATATTGGGAGCAATTCGGCTATCGCATCGGACAGGAGGGAGAATTATCTAAAGCAGCCGCCTACCAATTGTATGGAGTTGAGTCCGCTTTACGCTCGATCAGACTTTACCACGGAGAGGCCGACCACGGCTTAATTCGCCTGATGGTTTGGGAAAACCCGACAAACTCAGGGTTAAAAATGTCCTCGATGAAAGCAAAGGGAAACCGCTGGACAACAACGTTAACTGCTGATTTGTTCAACATTTTAAATCAGGTAGAAGCAGCCGTCGCCGCCGGTTTACCCATCAAATACACCTATCCGAGTTGGGAGATCATCTACAACAAAGAAAGAAAAGCGCGTCCTTTTATCGATCCCGCGATTGGCGTGCGAGAAATGATGGTGCTGCAACCTTTAACCAGACAAGTTTTATTTCAACGGTTTGGTTATACAATGTTTTCTTACGGCACTATCAATAACAGCGCTCCTTTTAAAACCAGCCAAATTACCCACATGGGAATGGTGGTTCAAGATGACAGCAAAGAAACGCTAAAATTTTATGAAGAAACCCTGGGATTGCTGCGAGTTCGCGATGATGTAGAAACTAATTACGATTCCAAAGCTGGAAGAGAAATTTTTGAATTGCAACCAAATGAAAAATTTTTAGTTACAGCTTTTGACGATCCGCGTTCGTCAAAAACAAACGTTCAAGCAGCGCGTTCGGGAAGGCTTTATATTATTAGATTTCCCGAATCAATCGAATTAGAAAATAACTTTGAAGCAGCGCAACCGGGATGTTTGGGAATGTCGCTATATACTTATCGGGTGCGGGGAATTAAACAGTATTTAAACCGCATCAAAGCGAGTCGAGTGCAAAAATTTACAGAAATTTCCTTAAACGAATTTGGGGAAGAAAGCTTTTCTTTTGTCGCACCCGATGGTTATTTTTGGACGTTACAGCAGATTGCAAGCGAGTGACGCCTTTTGTGTAGTGGCACCCTTAAGGGTGCGCGCACACTGCTGCCAAGGTGTACCTCATGCGCCTGCAATCCGCTATAATAACCCAAGTTGCTAGTTATAACTATCGTGGGTTGCACAGCAGAAGCTAATCGCTAATTGCTAATTGCTGATGGGAATATTTTTCGGTTCTACCATTAGCCATTAGCTATTAGCCATTAGCAGCCCTAAAAAGATAACGGACTAAAGTCCTGACTCCGGTTTATATTTTGATCCATCAGGCATAATCGCACCATCAAGGATAGCACCTCTCAAGTCAGAAATGCTCACTTTTGCACCTTTTAGATTTGCACCCATTAGGTAGGCATCCTTGAGGTTAGCACCACTCAAATTAGCCTTCTTCAATTTGGCACCGCTCAGGTTAGCATTGCTAAAGTCAGCACAAATTAAGTTAGCGCTACTGAGGTTGGCACTACTGAGGTTTGCCTGATTCAAGCGAGCAAAACTCAGGTTGGCACCCTCGAGATTAGTAGCAATAAGTTTAGCCTTACTGAGGTTAGCATTATCGAGGTTGGCGTGGCTCAGATTACCATTACTAAGATCGGCTTCACTCAAATTGGCTTCACTGAGATTGGCGTTAGGGATATAAATATCATCTAACTCTGCACCAGGAGCATCCAATTCTCTAAGAGAAACACCATCCTGATTCAAATCTTGGAGTGCTAAGATTCTTGCATAACTTTTTCTGATGCCGTGGGATCCATCAACTACACTCCAAGCTTGGTAGTGAAATTGTTTTTTGCGATCGGGAGCTTCCTTAACGAATAGAACTAAGGCAATTATGAGACTGACAACATCAGCGGACTCCAGAGCGTCTGCCAGCAGAGAATTGTCATCGGCTATCACAAAAAGTATTGTGACTATGACGGCTGAAACAATAGCAATTAACCATGATGGTTGTGTCCAAAAAGCGTCGATAGCTTTCCCCGGAATTTCTTTGAGGATGGCTAGCCACTTCTGTATTGATAATTGGGGCAGAAGTTGCCGATAACTGTCGCTGATTTTCCCTAGAATTGCTTTGAGGAATTCACCATCCCACTGTGATACTAAAGGCTTTTTCTGTTGCTCTACTTGCGGCTGAAGTTGCTGGGATTCGTTTAGTAGTTCTGCCTTGGATTCTGAAGGCTGCTTAATCGTTGCTGCTGTTTCATTTCGGACAACTTTTGGTTGATTATCTACACCAGCACCTTTTAACATCTCCGTGGTAATTGCTCTGTAAGCAGCTACCCACGCTTGCTTAACTTCACTGGTCCAATCTTGCTCGAGGTACTGCTCCAAAGTAGAAAGCAGTGCTGCTCCAACTGGTCCGTAAGATTTGGGAATTACTCCATAGCCAACCTGTCTAGCTCCCAGAGCTTTGAGTACTTCCCCTAAAGCTTCTGGATTCCGTAAACCTTCTACCACCAATACCAGAGAATTAAGTAGCTTTTTCTGCTGCTTTTCCATGTCGGTACTAGCAAACAGCGGTTTCACCTCTGGGTGCGCTGTAAACAGGTTTTCGTAGAAGCTGGCGGCAAATTCATCGCCACGTGGTTTAATTTTTTCAAAGCTGCTTTGTATTAACTCTACGGGTAATTTTTCTGGCTCTGTTAGAGCGACTTCCTCCAGTGTGTTCCCATCTGGTGTGGCTGGTGTCGCCTCCGCCTGTTCCTTTGGAATTTCCTGGTTCGGGAATTCAACTTGTGGTGACTGATTTGGAAGAGCTTTTCCCAATAAGTTAAATGAAAATTTACCAGAGCGAGGATTGATTTCCATATTTTTTCCCTGAATTGAAAGCTAACTCACTCATGCCTGACATAACGCAAGTTGCTAGTTATAAACAAGGGCGTTGCCAGCTTGCTAATTGCTAATTGCAAGCTTGCTAATATAGGATTTTTACCAATCTCGCCATTAGCCATTAGCCATTAGCCGCTCTTCGTGAGATAACTAGCAACTTGAGTTATTACAAATCTAAATTTTCCAATTCGTAAAACAGGGCAGCCATAAACTGCCGTGCATCCTTTATGCCCATCTCTCCCAGGGCTTTCCACTCCTCAGTACTGTAATCTAAATCAAGACCCATCACTTCTTGCGTCCAATAAGGCAAATTAGATGGGTTTTCCATTAGCTCATATCATGTCCGGTAGCAACGGTTGTGTAACTGCTAATAGCTAATAGCTAATCGCTAATGGCTGCTCTGGAGGCAATTGACAAGCTTGCAATTAGCAAGCGAGCAATTAGCAAGCGAGCAATTAGCCATCCATACACTACCGATCTCTCGCGGACATGATATCACAGGTCATCTTCAAGAGATCTGGTCCTGAAGTATGTTCTCTAGGCTTTGTTGCCAAACAAAAGGAAAGCAGTTTTCTTAAATTGCTTTCTGGGGGAATCGAGATCAGAAAAGCCATGTTTTGTGCCAGAAAAATTTTTATAATTTCATAACTATTTATTCCTATTTTCCTGGTGAGCGAGTATTTTTTTTGGGTATGATCTATTAGATTATGCACCAGCCAAGATTTTGCTATAAATTTTATTTCCTATAGCCCAAGCCGTATTTATGGCAGAGATTGCTCAGTTGTAATTTGCCTAAACCATTGTTTTGATAGTTTTTGTTGCTCATTTTTTCACCTGCTTGGTTATCTAGGTATTTAGAGGAGAGATTTACTGCCAATTAGCCTGAATCAACAACTGCCAACAGGGGAGGAAATAGTTTGCTATCGCGTGAATTTTGTCCTGGTGCCCTGATATTGTTGGTTCTTGCTTAATTATTTGCCTTCTTTTTCTAAGTTGGCTTTTGCCTTGCGAGGTAGGTTCTAAAAAAGTACTTTCTTTGTTGACAGTGAGACGAACTTTAATTACCGAAAATCAAAGCCTACAACTTTATAGGGTAATAGAACATGTCCGTAAAGTCTAATGCTTTATAAGCATCACACTTAGAATTTTTAGGCATACCCGATTTTTCCGACTTTTGCTACTTTCCTAGCATCAAGCAAGTATGCACTGCCGACATCAGAACTGCCTATACCCAAGTTGGTGCAAGCTTTGAAGCGGAAGCTCCCGACACGGTGACGCAAGGAAACCCCATGGTAGGAGTCAGGGGATTCCAACAAGGAATAATGTTCTTCTAGCGCGTTTAAATTCGGGAGATTCAAGACCAGGTGCAGAGATCAAAAGAAGGGTGCATTCTTAGCGTCACCCCAACTCCTTTGTCACCCCAACTCCTTTGTCACCCCAACTCCTTTGTCACCCCTTCTCCCCAACTCCTTTGTCTTCTTGGTCATTGCACAATGCCGCGATTGCGCCTCTAGCTTTACCAGGTTCCCTACCTGGTAACGAGGCGCAATCTGGAATGCTTCAATTGGCAATTAATCTTAGTCTTCCCCTGCTGGTAAGGGAAACCTTTCCCCTGCTAAATAAGCATCAAAATGCTTTTTAAAGTATGTCCAAGAAGTCATATCGCTATCTAACGGTGCTTTGGGAGCATTTTTATACAAAGGCACCCGCGTATTAATTTCATCTTGCAGCACTTGGGGTAATTCGGTGATATCTTTCACCTTAAGACCGTTGGCACTATATATTAAATGACCAGGGCGATTTCCCATTTTCATCCAAGGAACCCAAGGCCCAATTCTATCCCAACTTATCAACATTTTAGAAACTGAAACAACTTCTGGGTCGAGCAATTCTTGCGTAGGAACCGTGAGTTTAAATAATTCAGCTGCTTGATAGGTAGCTTGGGGACTGTATTCGGCAAATTTCGGCTCTTCTGCTAGGGGATTTGGGTAGGTGGAAAATAAATCAAATACAAAGGTTGTAATTTTCCCATTAACTTGGGCGGGAAACGTTCCTTTAAAATGCCCTTCAACGGGATTATTAGCCACGTGCATAACTGTTAGGGTTTCTCCCGTCCAGGGGTTTTCCCATTTGTGCATAATTTCTCCCGTACTGGGGTCAAGATAATAAGTTAATTCCCTAGAAGTAAACTCCCAAGTATCATCGGGATTGGCGATGCATCTGCTGACGCTCATTCCAGCTATACCGAACAATCGCCTTTTCTTTTCGTTGGGAACAAAAGCGTAAATCGAACCAGTCCAAGTAAGAAAGCTTTGATTACCATCGAGGGAAGCGCGTGCTTTGACCCATTGTTTGGTATCAAATTCTTTGACTTCGTTGATCATATATATAGCCTTGCCAATCCCGATGTACTTATTATTTCATTTATTGATGCAGAAACCCGGTTTCTTCAAGAAACCGGGTTTCTCTAGTAATAGATTCGCCAATTGTCTGCAACGCTCACCGCCACATGCTAAAGCATGTGGCTACACAAACGAAGCCTGCCTTCGCAGGCTCAAATCAAATGCAGCCCGCCTTCGCGGGCTTTATTTTTACAGCCACACCCTTAAGGGTGTCGGATGCAAGGCTTTTTCTCACCTGCTCACCTGCTCACCCTCTTACCTGCATTCTTGGAGGTATTTGCACCGGAGAGGCGACGTTCGAGATAGTCAATTAAGAATATCCACGCGGGTAGAGAGGCGTTGAGTCCCATCAGTCGCACGAGGTGTCCGGCGGTGACGATTTCGACGTTACGATCTAAGGCGAGGGAGACTAAAATCATTTCTGGTGCGCCTCCTGGTGCGGTGACTAAAATACAAGTTAGCCAATCCCAGGAGGTTAATTGATGAGCGATTGCCGCCGCTATCAATCCCGCTCCAATTATCAATCCGACGGGGATTAAAGCATATCCTACCGCTTTTTTGCTCAAATAAGGTTGATTTCCCCAATGTTCGCCGACGGCGACTCCCAGTAACACTTGACCGATTAAATTCACCAGTTTCGGGGGAGTAAAATCTAAGTCGGCAATGAAGGGAAGGTAATTCAACATTGGATTGAATATTATCCCCACAATTAACGCGCCAAAAAAGGGCGCGGCGGGAATTTTTAGCAACGTGGCAGAGCGAACGCCTAACAATGCGATCGCTAATGCTAAAACTAATAACGGTAGCCCTTGAATATCGATATTAAACAACTTGGGAGAAATCCCTACGCTCGCACCCGTGCTATCCCCTGCTAATAGCCTCGCTACGAACGGAATTGTCAAAACAACGGTGGTAACGCGGAGACTTTGAACTAACGCCACTTGGGAAACATTTCTACCATAATCAGCCGCGATACTCGACATAATTCCTACCCCACCCGGAGCGGTAGCGAGCATCGCATTAAACAAGTTTACTTTGCTAATGCGCGAGTAGAAATAGCCGATGAAAGTTCCGGTTACCAGACTAAATAATGTCAGCAGGATCAAAACGTGTAATTGGGAGGTAATTGCGGCTAGGTTGCTGGAAGCAATCGCAAATCCAATACTCAGTCCTACCAGGGTTTGTCCGATTTGTCTGGCTTTTTTATTCGGTTTAGGAGTTATTCTGTAAAAAATTTGGTAAGCTTTATAGACTAACGCTCCAGAAGCGATGCCCCCAAATAACCAAGCAACACCACCAATGCCGAATTTTGTTATTGCTATACCAAGGGTTATAGCGAGAAGCAGTTCTAAAACAACAATTGCTATGAGATGTTTTGTAGATAAGCTTTTATTCACAAGCGAATCCTCTTCCGTTTTCCGCGAAAATGAGTTTTACTTATATCAATAATTGTTTTAATTTATTGATAGTAGAAAACCAGGGTAACCAAGCATACGGGTTGCCTACTATGAGCTAGTATAACAGTTGTAAAGAATTATTGCAAGTATTTTTACTCATATTGAGTAGGGTGCGTTAGGCAAAAGCCGTAACGCACCGAGAGCCTTGAGGGTGCGTTACAGCTTTTGCTAATTGCTAATTGCTAATTGCCGCTACAAGGAGTAATTCTGATGCAACCAGAAACGATATAATGCATTTTAATCCAATTACCAATTACCAATTACCAATTACCACTACTCTTTAAATTGCTGCTCGATTTGGAGATATTTAGAAACGCCGATGAGTTCTTGAAAGTCTTTGAAACTAACCAAGTCTTTCAAATTAGCTGTGGTTCCTTGTTCTTTTAACTGACGCAAGCAAGCAGTCATTACCTGTGTCACCGCCAGCAGGGTAGAAACGGGGAAAAAGACTATTTTGAAGCCGAGTTGCTGTAACTCCGATGCAGAAAGTTGGGGAGTTTTACCGCCTTCAATCATATTGGCGACTAACGGCACATCTGGGAAAGCAGCGACGATGGCTTTCAATTCCTCAACCGACTGGGGCGCTTCCACAAATAGGATATCAGCCCCCGCTGCAATATAAGCGCGACCGCGATGAATTGCTTCTTCTAAACCTAGCGGCGCACGGGCATCGGTACGTGCAATGATTGCTAACCCACTGTCACCCCGCGCTTGGACTGCGGCGCGAATTTTCCCTGCATGTTCCGCCATGGGGATGACGCGCTTGCCTTCAAAATGACCGCATTTTTTAGGCCATTCTTGGTCTTCTAAAAGTATCCCAGCTATCCCTAATTGCACGGCATCTTTTACTGTCCGAATAACGTTTAAAGCATTGCCATATCCAGTGTCCATATCGGCAATTAGGGGAATATTAACCGATTGGGCGATCCGCCCTACACTGTAGAGCATTTCGGTAGCCGTGAGCAACCCGTAATCCGGCAAACCGAGGGTAGAAGCGGCAATACCAAAACCGCTAGTAGCAAGAACTTCAAAGCCCAATTGTTCGGCTAGTTTGGCTCCCAGACAATCGTATATGCCTGGAATTACTAGGATTTCAGGACGTTTGAGTAACTGTCGCAATTTTTGGCTAGAGGACATAAACAAAAAGGGGAGGACACTTTAAGGTAAAAACATCTCCCTCTGAGAATACAGCTAATTGGCTCACCTCGGATCGATCTTGCTAATTTTCCTGAACGAGCGCAAGATAGAGTAATTGTCCTGGAGAATGGCTGGTAAGCAGAGCAAGTACATAAATGCAATACCAACCGCTCTCTCCCAACCTGCAAAGAAGAGCAAAAGTACAATGTCAGAGCAAACCTTATTAAATGGCAATGAAGATCTATCCGCCCAAACTTATGAGTTCTTCAATAACCAGTGGAAGCTCTATCAAAAAGTAATGACCAACAATTACATGGGACACCGGGAACTTTACAGCATCCTGCATGAATTTTTAGCCAGCTACTTTCAAAAACCCTTTTCCCTGCTTGACCTCGGTTGCGGCGACGCCAGCTTTATTGCACAGGCTTTATTGCATACTACTATTGTTTCCTACAAGGGCATTGACTTATCCGAGACGGCTCTGAAAATTGCCCTGGATAATATGGAGTTTGGTGCTTACGAAAAAAGCTTTATCCAGGGCAATCTGTTTGAAGTTGTGCCTGAATTGGTACAACAGAAAGAGGATAGTTTCGATACTATTCTGGCCTCTTTTACCTTGCATCATCTGAGTCTTGCTCAAAAAGACTTGATTGTAGGTGAAATTTACCGTCTGCTTCAAGGTGGTGGGGTGTTTATTTTAATCGATATTGTTCGCCGAGAAGCAGAGAATCGAGAGGATTATCTTAGACGCTATCAGGAAGGTATCCGTCAACACTGGTCTTTACTTACTCCTCAAGAAATTGTAATGTCTGAAGAGCATATGTGTTCCTCTGATTTTCCTGAAACTCAGGCAACTTTTTACGAACTTGCCAGAAAGCATAATTTTAGTCGCTGGGATTGTCTCTATCGCGATCCGCTCGACACGACACAATTGTTGTGTTTTTACCAATAATTTAGGGATTGGTAATTGCCTTGACCGCTTTGAGTAATTCCGATGCCAGCGGAAACAATATACCTCTGTTGAAAGTCAAGTCAAAGACTGCTCGTGTCGCCTATCCCACAAGAGTTTTTGCAGGAGTTTATTGAGCGCTCGCTCGCATATTTTACCCGGAGCGCACCTCCACCCATCATCCCCGACCGCACCTCTTGACGGTTGGAACCAATACCGCTATGCTCAACAACTATAGGTTGCCAGACCTAAACTGGACGGCAACCTATATGGCTCGAAAATCTAGTTTCGCTGCCCAAAGCCGCTGCAAACGGCAATGGACAGCTTGACCCCCCAAACTGTGTAAGCAGTCGGGAGGCTAATTGAGAATTTTAACATTCTCTGGAGCCACCCTGCTTTGCGTTGCCGTGCGGGGTGGCTAGATTTTTGGCTTTTCCAGACCAAAAATGTAGGAGAAAATATCATGGCAGAAGATTTTCGTTCGGATTCATTCGGATCGGACAGTTCTAATTCCCAACCAGCGGAACCAGAACGGGAAGCTGTGCGGATTCTGATTATCAGTTCCGCCGCCGGAATCCGAGAAACGATCAACTCGTTGTATCAAAAAGACTTTGCACTGGTAGACGAGTGGACGCCAGTGCAACCCGCAGTCAATTATCCAGGCGAGTTGGTGACGATTCTCGTGCGCTATCGTAACCGACAAGAAGGCGATTCGCTGACGCGATAGCGATAGCTTCACGCGCATCGGGACGGTAAAAAACCTGAAGAATCCGGGTTTCTCTAAGAAACCCGGATTCTGTGGATCGCACAAAACCCACCGATGCACAATAAAGCGATATGGCACAATCGGAACAAATGGTTGAGGTTCGAATTATGACAGGAATTATGCCGAAAATATTACCACTGGAAAATGGCGATCGCATCACCAGGGCAGAATTTGAGAGACGCTACGATGCCATGCCCAACTTGAAGAAAGCAGAATTAATTGAAGGAGTTGTATACATGGGATCGCCTGTCCGAGTTATTCACGGCACACCACATGCGCTAATTATGGCTTGGTTAGGAATATACTGGATTGCCACACCAGGGGTTAACTTAGCAGACAATACTACAGTTCGCCTCGCTCCAGATAACGAACCTCAACCCGATGTACTGTTACGAATTGAAATAGGCGGACAATCAACAATTAGTGAAGATAGCTATGTGGAAGGTGCGCCGGAATTCATTGCTGAAATAGCGGCGAGTAGTGCTTCCTATGACTTGCGAGAAAAATTAAGAGTTTATTGCCGCAACGGTGTACAAGAGTATTTAATCTGGCAAGTTTACAACCAAAGAGTAGATTGGTTCCGCTTAAGATCAGGGGAATATGTTGCTTTATCAACAGATGTAGGAATTATTAGAAGCGAAATTTTTCCGGGTTTGTGGTTATCAGTTCCAGCTTTAGTCGCGGGGAATTTGGTTGAGGTGCAGTCGGTGTTGCAGATGGGGTTGGCAACGCCAGAACATCAAGCTTTTGTGGAACAGTTAGGGAATTAAGCGATCGCATCTTTAAATTCGTCCAATTACATAAGGAGGTTTACTATGGTAGCTAATCGTGAATCTAAATACATGACTCCCCAAGAATATCTAGAATGGGAAGAAAAGCAACCAATTAAATACGAATATATCAACGGCGAAGTGTTTGCGATGACTGGGGGAACTATTCCCCATACTTCGATTGCCCTTAATTTAGCTTCAGCCCTGAAATCTCACGTCAGGGGTAAAGGGTGTAAAGCGTTTATGGCAGATGCCAAAGTAGGTGTATCTGAAAATGGCCCCTATCACTATCCTGATGTGATGGTAACTTGCGATGAAAGGGACAGAAACGCTATTCAAGCAATTTATCATCCTTGTCTAATTGTGGAGGTTCTTTCGCCGAGTACAGAAAGTTTTGATCGCGGTAAAAAATTTCAGCAATATCGCCGCATTTCGACTCTTAAAGAATACGTTTTGATTGATGCGTCACAGATGAATGTTGAAGTTTTCCGATTAAACGATCGAGGAATTTGGGAACTTTATACTTATGGAGAAGGAGAGGAAATTTATTTAATTAGCGTTGATTTTCGGTGTGCGATCGCGCTTGTATATGAAGATGTCGTGCTGGAATCAGGCGAGGAAGAAACTATTCAACCCTAAAATAAATTATACCACGTCCGTTGAATTGCCCATAATAAAAAAACCTCACAGAGTTGTTGCGTAGGGACACGGCATCAGAGATATCTCGGACAAACAGATAACTTTAATCGTGCCGTGTCCCGGCTTGTAATTATGGGTAATAGGTGAAGTGTTGCTGACGACAGTCACAATTGACCCAAATCCTGCAATGTTTTGATGTCAGCTTCAAAATCTTCGACATCGTAATGAATCGGGATTTGACGACGGGCGAGTTCGTGTTGGAATTGGAGTAGGTGCATTCCTGCTAGGTGACTGGCTTTGCCGATGCTGATTTTCTTTTGTTGGAAAAGCATAATGATAATTTCTAACAGTAACTCTGTTTCTGAGATACCGCTGGCTTTGACAATTTCATCAGAAATGACTAGGCTCATGGTGTTTTCTGTTTGTCAGGCTGAATGCTTTTGAATCGATGGTAACATGAGTACCACCAGCCCGCCCGGAAATAAATTTCCGGGCTAATAGCGAAAGTCCATTTCAATGGACTCTAAAACAATATGCCAGTCCACTTGAGTGAACTTAAGCTATGAGATCTGGGAATTGATTCGGTGTCGGATGAATGGCGTAGCGAAATATCTTTGTTGCTGTCGAATCGCACCTCCTTCCCCACCAAAATTTCTGCAACACACAGATACCCGACTTCTCCAACAAGTCGGGTATCTAGCTAACTCATGTTATCTCGGAGAATTGCCAGATTTTTGCTGAAGATAACGGTATTAGGATGATTGACACCTAACACTCGTTCCGCAATTTCTAAAGCTTGCAAATACAAAGGTTCCGCTTCGCTGTAGCGGACTTGAGAGTTGTAGAGTCCTGCCAGATTATTCAAACTGAGGGCAACATCCGGATGGTCTTCTCCCAGCAGTCTTTTTCTCAATTGTAAAGCTTGCAAATACAAAGGTTCCGCTTCGCTGTAGCGGACTTGAGAAT
>NZ_BLAY01000094.1 GCF_020521235.1 Microseira wollei NIES-4236
ACGTTGTTAAAATATCCCAGATATAGGTGGCCGTGCCCCAACAGCAAAAATATCGTTGGTTGTAGGGAACATAATTAACGTTGTTAAAATATCCCAGATATAGGTGGCCGTGCCCCAACAGCAAAAAACCCGTTGGTTGTAGGGAACATAATTAACGTTGTTAAAATATCCCAGATATAGGTGGCCGTGCCCCAACAGCAAAAATATCGTTGGTTGTAGGGAACATAATTAACGTTGTTAAAATATCCCAGATATAGGTGGCCGTGCCCCAACAGCAAAAATATCGTTGGTTGTAGGGAACAAGATTAATGTGATTAAAATATCCGAGATATCTAGGTTGCCGTGCCCCTAAAGCTTTTGCCATCTTGTGTATTGAATCAAATCTGCAATCTGCAATTCTTCAATCTGCAATCTTTAACTATGGATATCCTCACAGCGCTACCAGCAATCCTGTTTGTTTTTATACTGGGAGCATCGGTTGGCAGCTTCCTCAACGTTGTCGCCTACCGCGTGCCAGCAGGGTTATCGCTCCTATTTCCCCCGTCGCGCTGTCCCCAATGCCTTAACCAATTAAAAGCTTATGACAACGTGCCGATTTTCGGTTGGCTGCACTTAAAAGGACGCTGTCGCTATTGCAAGTCTTCCATCTCGGTGCGCTATCCCATTGTGGAAGCAGCCACCAGCATCCTATTTTTGCTCGTTTTCTGGCAATTTGGTTATACCCCGCAAACTTTAGGTTATTGGGCATTTTTGAGTTGGTTGCTGGCATTATCTCTGATTGACCTCGATACCATGACGCTGCCAAATTCGCTTACCGAGTCGGGATTGGTTTTGGGTTTGGTGTTTCAAGGCGTTGTCGGTTTTCTAGCAAATAACAGTACCGCCGGTGTAGCGAATCAACTCATGGCAGGGGTTGTGGGTGCGGTGCTGGGAATTTGGCTGTTTGATGCGATTATTTTGGCAGGTTCGATGGTTTATGGGCAAACCGCGATGGGTGGCGGCGATGCCAAATTAGCCGCGATGATGGGCGCTTGGTTGGGTTGGAAGTATTTGTTGCTGGCGGGGTTTCTTGCTTGTGCGGTGGGAGCGTTGGTGGGTTCTGTTGCGATCGCTCTCGGTTTGCTCAGTCGCCGTCAACCCATGCCCTTTGGTCCATTTCTGGCACTTGGTGCAGGTGTAACCGTCTTCTTAGGCGAGGCAATTCTATCCACCTACCTCAAATTATTCTTCCCCCTCGCGTAATCCCTTCCTAGTAGCGCTTGATCCCCAAACAAACCATCGTAGGTTGGGTACATCGAGCCTTAAGTGCTTGATTCCTGCTGGGCAATTTTCTGAGGACTTACGCGCAAGTTCCCGGTTTCTCCGAAACATCCTTGGTTTGGCAACCAGAGATCCACATCGAAACCGGGTTTCTTTTCTCGTCTTGCGTCAGTCCTGTTTCTTATGCGATCGCCTAGATCGTCTCAGGTTTTTCTGGCCTCCTAAAAAATCTCTCTTAGGATAGATGACAATTATTTTACCACCTTTTTTCTCCTTTAAAATGCGGAAATTACTGAAGGCTTGCTGTAGCGAGAGCAAAAACAAAGACCCGTAAATTTTACCAGAGTAACAAATTAATAATTACATCAATTTTTTGTGGTGACTGCGATCGCAAAATAGCTGATATTAGAATCACAGTCCACAACTATAGATTTAGAGAATAATTTGTATATATAAAAATAAAAAAAATAACTATCATGGTGACTCTTCCTGGCTACAAAAATTTAAAATTGATACAAGAAGGTGCCACAACGGTTATTTATCGAGGGCAGAGGGAAGAAGATGAATTTCCAGCGATCGTGAAAATCCTCAAACACGAATATCCCACCCTGGAAGACATTACCCGCTTAAAGCACGAATACGAAATAACTAAAGACCTGGATTTAGCCGGGATAATTAAACCTTATAGTTTAGAAAATTATCAAAACGGTATAGCTTTAATTTTAGAAGATGTTGGCGGGCGCTCGCTGCAACAATTTATCTGGGATCGTCCAGGGATAGGAGATTTTCTCAACATAGCCATTCAGCTAGCATCAAGTCTAGGAGAACTGCATAAGAACAACATAATCCATAAAGATATTAAACCCTGCAACATCATTATCAATCCAAAAACTCTAGAAGTAAAAATTACCGACTTCAGCATCGCATCGCGCCTGGTTAAAGAAATCCCGAAAATTAGCAATCCCAACTTAATAGAAGGCACGCTTGCCTATATGTCGCCAGAGCAAACAGGGAGAATGAATCGCAGCCTAGATTATCGCACCGACTTTTATTCCCTGGGCGTCACCTTTTATGAAATGATCGCAGGAGAATTACCCTTTAAATCTACAGATCCCTTAGAATTAATTCACTGCCATATTGCCAAAACACCAGCCGCACCTCATGAGATTGTTCCAGAAATTCCCCTGGCAATATCTAAAATAGTCATGAAACTATTAGCGAAAACCGCAGAAGAAAGATATGAAAGCGCCTGGGGATTAAAAGCCGATTTAGAAACTTGCCTAACTCAACTCCAAACCACCGGAAAAATTGAGAATTTTCCCATTGGTCAATTAGACTATGCCAGTCAATTGAATGTACCGCAAAAACTTTATGGCAGGCAACAAGAAGTCGCCACATTAATGGCAGCTTTTGACCGCGTAGCAGGTGGTGGAACTAAGCAATCCCAAACTGAACTATTGCTTGTTTCCGGATACTCCGGTATCGGGAAAACTTCTATTATTAAAGAAATTCATAAACCGATAGTACGTCAGCGCGGGTATTTTATTGCTGGAAAATTTGACCAGTTTAAGCGGAATATTCCCTATGCTTCTATAACTCAAGCCTTCCAGTCATTAATCGGGCAATTGTTAACCGAACCTGCAGATAAATTGCAAATTTGGAAAAACAAACTTTTAGAAGCTTTAGGACAAAACGGACAAGTCATTATCGATGTAATTCCCCAAGTGGAACTAATCATCGGTAAACAGCCAGAAATTCCCCAACTCCCACCTACAGAAACTCAGAATCGATTTAATCTGGTGTTTAAACAATTCATTCATGTTTTCACCCAAAAACAACACCCACTGGTGATATTCCTAGATGACTTACAGTGGGCAGATTCAGCTACCTTAAAGTTAATGCAATTGCTGATGACTGACCCCGAAAGTCAATATCTGTTATTAATCGGCGCCTATCGGGATAATGAAGTAAGTTCGGGCCATCCTTTAATTGAGACAATAGAAGAAATTCAGAAAAATGGGATTGTTGTGAATCATATAGTGCTGCAATCGTTAAATTTATCCGACGTGAAGCAGTTAATTGCAGATACTTTGAAACAAACAACAGACCAAGTCAATTCCCTGGCAAAGTTAATCTTTAATCAAACAGGCGGCAACCCATTTTTCTTAACGCAATTGCTCCAGGAACTCAAGAGCGAAAATTTATTAAAATTTAACTTTACCTCCTTACCAACAGGGAGAACAAAGGGGGAGTGGCAGTGGAATATAGAAGAAATTCAGGCAATTGGTATCGCAGATAAAAGTGCAGTAGAACTGGTAGCTTCTCGAATTGCAAAACTCCCGCTAGCTACACAGAAAGTACTCAAACTAGCAGCTTGTGTGGGGAACATATTTACTCTAGATGTGCTTTCAATTGTCAATGAAAAATCCCCCAGAGAGACAGCGATTGAACTCTACTCAGCTTTACGAACGGGGTTAATTCTTCCCTTGAGCGAATCTTACAAAATTCCTTTAGTGTTTGATGTAGAGAAATCCCAAATTTATAGAGTTGCGTATAAGTTTTTACACGATCGCGTGCAGCAAGCAGCGTATTTTTTGATACCAGAGTCTCAGAAACAAGCTACCCATCTAAAAATTGGTCGATTGCTGCTGAAAAACACACCAGCAGAGGAAATAGAAGCCAATATTTTTGATATTGTCAATCAGTTGAATTTGGGAATTGACATTCTGACTCAACAATCGGAAAAAGATGAATTAGCGCGACTAAATTTAATCGCCGGACGCAAGGCAAAAGCAGCGATTGCTTATGAACTAGCTTTTAAATATTTGAATGCAGGTTTAGAACTTTTAAGTGCAGCGTGGGATACTAACTACGATTTGACATGGGCATTGTATGTCGAAGCAACAGAGTCAGCCTACCTCAGCGGTGAGTTTGATCGGATGCAACAACTAGCTGAAATTGTACTGCAACAAGCCAAGACATTGCTGGACAAAATCAAAGTTTATGAATGCAAAATTATGGCTGGCGTAGCCGATAGAAAACTGCTGGAAGCCATAGTAATAGCGCTACAAACGCTGAAATTTCTGGGAGTTAACTTTCCAGAAGAACCTACAGAAGAAGACATTAATCGGGCATTGGCAGAAACGGCTTCCCTAATACCTGAAAAAGGGATTGAAGACTTAATGAACTTGCCGCAAATGACCGATGCGTACTCCCTGGCAGCTATGCAGATATTGAGTAGCATAATTCCTGCGGCTTACCATGCTGCCCCGAAACTATATCTGCTGATTGTGTTGTCGCAGGTGAATTTGTCCATCACCCAAGGTAATGCCCCCGCTTCTGCTTTTGCTTATTCTAGTTATGGGCTGCTGCTTTGCGGTATCGCGAATAACATTGAATTAGGCTATCAATTCGGACAACTAGCGCTAAATTTGTTGTTGCAGTTCAGTAGTAAGTCAGTCAGGGCTAGGGTATTACTGGTTGTTGCAAATTTTATTTTGCATTGGAAGTTTCATCTCAAAGAGAGCTTAGCACTTTTCCAGGCAGGATATCAAAACGCACTAGAAAGTGGAGATTTAGAACTAATAGCTTGGAATAGTTATTTTGAATGTCAAGCTTCCTACTTGATAGGTGAGGAACTCACAGGTTTAGATCGCAAGATAGAGTCATATAACCATGCTATTCGCCAACTCAAGCAACAACTGCCGTTAAACGATAACGAGATATTACGGCAGGTAGTTCTGAACTTGATGGGGCGTTGTGTCGATCCCTGCCGTTTAATCGGCGAAGCGTATAACGAGGAGCGATCGCTACCCGAAAATCTAGCAGCCAATAATATGCAGGCACTTTACTACTTGCACTTGCACAAACTGATCCTTTGCTATCTGTTTGGCAACTATCCTCAAGCCCTGCAAAACGCGACTCTAGCAGCACAGTATGTAACCAGCGTACCAGGGCAGCCAATTGTGCCTCACTTCTATTTCTACGATTCTTTGGTGCGACTGGCAATCTATACTTCCGTTTCAGAACTCGAGCAAAACCTTGTCCTGAGACAAGTGCAAGCTAATCAGAAAAAAATGAGGTTTTGGGCGAGACATTCTCCAGATAATTACCAGCACAAATACGAGTTAGTCGAGGCAGAAAAAGCGCGAGTATTAGGACAAAATATGAAAGCAATGGAGTATTATGACAGAGCAATTCAGGGAGCCAACGAACAGGGGTATATCCAAGAAGAAGCACTCGCCAACGAACTAGCCGCGTTGTTTTACCTATCTCGCGGCAGAAAAAAGATTGCCAAAACCTATATGACCGATGCCTACTATGGATATATTCGCTGGGGGAGTCAGGCAAAAGTCAGAAACTTAGATGAAAAATATCCCCAGCTAATTTCGCGAAATTTAGTCAAAGAAACTGCCGGGTTTGAAAAGGCTAGAAAGACAACTACAACCACCAATCGAACCAGTACCGGATTGTTAGACTTAGCCACGGTGATGAAAGCAACACAGGCTATTTCTAGCGAAATTGTTCTAGAAAAATTGCTGGAAAAATTGATAAAAATATTGATAGAGAACGCCGCTGCTCAGAAAGGATTTTTGATTCTAGCCAAATCCGAGCAACTGCATATCGAAGCAGCAGCAGAAGCCGGAAAAGATGAAGTAGTTGTATTGCAATCTATTCCCGTTGAAACCAGCGACGATCTACCCATTTCGGTTATCAATTATGTTGCCAGAACTAAAGAAGATGTCGTTTTAAATCAGGCAACCAAAGAGGGCATATTTACCAGCGATCGCTACATCCTCAACTACCAAACTCTGTCTCTATTATGCGCGCCAATTCTGTATCAAGGGAAATTGATTGCTATTCTTTACCTGGAAAACAATCTGGCAACAGGAGTATTTAATCAAGAGCGGTTAGAGTTATTAAAATTATTGACCTCCCAAGTTGCTATCTCAATAGAAAATTCTTTGCTATATCACACCTTGGAGGAGAAAGTGTTAGATAGAACTAGGGAACTACAAGAAAAAAACGAACAACTTTCAAACACTCTGCAACAGGTCAAAACCATGCAAAATCAGATTATCGCCCAAGAAAAACTAGCTTCTCTGGGAGCATTAACGGCAGGAATTGCCCACGAAATTAAAAATCCTCTAAACTTTGTCAACAATTTTGCCGAGGTTTCCTCTGAACTTATTCAGGAACTAGCGGCAGAAATTAACAACGGAAAAGAGCGAGTTTTGTCAACTGAAACTGTTGAATATATCGACAGTATTTTAAACGACTTGGAGCAAAATATCCAAACAATCAACAAGCACGGGAAAAGAGCTGATAGTATTGTCCGCGGAATGCTATCACACTCGCGGGAGAGTAGCGGTAAACGAGAATTATCCGACATCAACGCTTTATTGTCTGAGGCGGTTCAGCTATCTTATCACGCAATGCGCGGCAAGGACATTAACTTTAATATTACCCTAGAGACGGATTATGATGATTCGATTAGTTTGGTGGAAATCGTGCCGCCAGATATTAGCCGCGTTTTTATCAATATCATTAACAATGCTTGCTATGCATTGAAAGAAAAGAAACTTAAACTAGCCCAAGATTTTGAACCGCGAATTGCAGTGAAAACTAAAAATATGGGTGATTTTGTAGAAATACGGCTCAAAGATAACGGTTTTGGCATACCGCCAGATATCGGGGACAAAATCTTCCATCCCTTTTTTACAACCAAGCCAACTGGGGAAGGAACTGGTTTAGGCTTATCTATCAGTCACGATATCATCGTCGGGCAACACAGCGGGGAAATTAAAGTGGAAAGCGAACCCGGACTTTGTACGGAGTTTATTATTGTTTTGCCGAAGTTGAATGTTTAAATAAAAATAAGTGAATTTTATTTCGAGTTTCAGCATCATTGTTTGGGAGTTATAAAATGACAGCTAAAATACTTGTGGTGGATGATGAGAGAGATTTAGAAAGGTTGATTCGCCAAAAGTTCCGAAAAAATATTCGGGGCCAAGATTTTGAATTTGTGTATGCCAGCAATGGATTGGAAGCATTAAAAAAACTGCAAGAATCACCAATAGATATGGTGCTAACCGATATTAATATGCCTGGTTTAGATGGTTTATCTCTGTTGAATAAAATAAACGAAATCGACCAGACGATTAAAACAGTAATTATGTCTGCCTATGGCGACATGGAAAAAATAAGAACGGCAATGAACCGGGGAGCATTTGATTTTCTGACGAAGCCGTTAGACTTTCAGGACTTAGAAATTACGCTCAAAAGAACCTTAGAACATGTAAGAGAACTCAAAGAAAACCTGCGGGATAGGCAAGAAAAACAGGAATCGTTGGAGCGGTCGGAAAAGTACGCGAAAGAGCAAGCAGAGGAATTACAAAAAGCTTTGCAAGAACTCCAGAAAACCCAAGCCAAGTTGGTTCAAACCGAAAAAATGTCCAGCCTGGGTCAATTGGTTGCTGGTGTAGCTCATGAAATTAATAACCCGGTTAACTTTATCTATGGCAATCTTAGCCACGCGAATGACTATACCCAAAACTTGCTTAACCTGCTGAACCTCTATAACCAGCACTATCCGAATCCGAGTCCGGAAATTAAAGCTGAAATAGAGGAGATGGATCTAGAATTTTTAATTGAAGATTTGCCTAGATTGCTGGGGTCAATGAAGTTAGGATCCGATCGAATCAGGGACATTGTGCGTAGCTTGCGTAACTTCTCGCGCGTGGATGAATCAGAAATGAAGCCGGTAGACATTCATGAAGGCATTGATAGCACGCTCCTAATCTTGCATAACCGGCTAAAAGCCAAGTCAGATTGGCCAGGTATTCAAGTTATTAAAGAGTATGGCAAGTTGCCCCTGGTAGAGTGTTATGCAGGGCAGTTGAACCAGGTGTTTATGAATCTGATTAGCAATGGGATCGATGCCCTAGAAATCCCCAATGAGACAGATGCAAAAAAGCCCCTTACAAGCATAGAAGATTCGAGTTGGCTGAAGACCCAATGCCCGCTTGCGCTTGCCCTATGCCCAGTTCCTACCATTCGCATAACCACTGAAGTAATAAACCGCGACTGGGTGGCGATCCGAATTGCCGACAACGGATCTGGCATGAGCGAGGAAGTCCGCTCCAAACTTTTCAACACATTTTTTACCACAAAACCTGTAGGCAAAGGCACTGGGTTAGGGTTGTCAATTAGCCATCAGATTGTGATAGAAAAACACGGGGGTCAATTAAGGTGTATTTCAGCCCCTGGTGAGGGAACAGAGTTCATTATTGAAATTCCAGTGCGCCAGTCAATTCAGCAGCAGGCTTTGTTGCAACAGGTTGGTTGAGAGCAACGTTAGGAAAGAAAAAAGCAGGACTTACGCAAGGGCGTTCCTAGAAACCCGGTCTCTTTGCGTAAGTCCTCAAAAGAATCCGTCGCAGCTCAAGGTCTGATAAAATCTACCTGTGTCTTGGATTACGCTGTTGACGACAAGTAAGCGCTGGGAAGCCGAATTAATGCAGCAAATCCTGGCTGCCCACGAGATTCCCAGTCGAATTCTTGACCTGGGTATGGCTTCTTACCTGGGCTCAGGTGCTTTCGCAGCATTGCAGGTGCGTCCAGAAGATCGGTGGACAGCCCTGCTGCTATTGAGTCCTGTGGAGGAGGAGCAGCCATAAAACCCAGCTCTGGGCACCAATCCAATATATGTCAGGGGAATCGCTTAGGATTGAAAATTACTCAGTCAAATACTTTCGACTTATAAAAACTTAATGTCTCTGTTTGATTGGTTTGCAAATCGACGGAAATCCAGTCCCATTAGTTTAGATCGGCAAGAGCGGGAGATTGCCGATGGATTGTGGACGAAATGCGAAGCTTGCGGGGTGATGGCCTACACTAAAGACCTGAAAGCTAATCAGATGGTCTGCCGCGAGTGCGGTCATCACATGCGGGTGTATAGCGACGAACGCATCCACCAGCTGATCGATGCTAATACCTGGATGCCGATGGACGCTAACCTGCGTCCAACCGATCCGTTACAGTTTCGCGATCGCAAATCATACCGCGATCGCTTGCGGGAAACTCAAGACAAAATCGCCCTCGCCGACGCCGTACAAACCGGAGTCGGTCAAATCGAAGGCTTACCCATCGCCCTCGGCGTCATGGACTTCCGGTTTATGGGCGGTAGCATGGGATCGGTAGTGGGAGAGAAACTCACCCGCCTGATAGAACGAGGAACCCGCGAACGTCTAGCCGTAGTCATCGTCTGCGCCTCCGGCGGTGCGAGAATGCAGGAAGGAATGCTCTCGTTGATGCAAATGGCAAAAATTTCAGCTGCCTTGGAGCGTCACCGGGAAGCAAGGCTGTTATACATCCCCGTTTTGACTCATCCTACAACCGGCGGCGTCACCGCTTCTTTCGCCATGTTAGGAGATATTATCCTGGCAGAACCGAAAGCAACGATCGGGTTTGCAGGGCGGCGGGTAATCGAACAAACGCTGCGAGAAAAGTTACCGGAAGGGTTTCAAACCTCAGAGTATCTCTTGCAGCACGGCTTTGTAGATGCGATCGTACCCCGTACCCAACTCAAAGCCACCCTGGCACAGCTAATTAGCCTGCATCAGCCCCTGCCGACACCACACCATTTAGCCGAGTCTACCAAAATCTCAGCCCCGTCTCCGATCGGGGTGGTGTAGGGTTAAATGGCAGCGCTATGCCCCAGGCATCCACTCGCATTCCCTATTTTCCCCAGAAAATCTCACAGCTTGAGTGGTTGAAATTGAATTGTTTGGCCTTTGTGGGGTGGGCAGAATTGCCCGCCCCACATATTTTTGCCACAGACGTATTACCTCTGGGGCTAAGTTTGATCCCCATTTTTACAGCTTCCCGCTTCCCTCTCGGTTAAATCTGAAATCGGCTTGGGAAAGGAACCGCTCAGTGGCATCATAGTGATCGTGTCTGTGCTGAGTGCGGCAGCCTCCTCGGCGCTGAGCGTTGAATGAAAATCGTTGCTTTTTTGCATCAATTGTGCATTTAAAGCCTGGTTTTTGTTCGCGAACAAAACTCAGGACTGCTGAACTGGTGGCGGCTTGACTCAGTATGCTTGACGCTGAAACTGGCTCGATATTTTGGCTCTCAACCAGTATGGGTTTCGCAGATCTGTCGATTGCAGAAATCGCATCAGACCACGACACTTCGGTCGCAGAAGTGATGAGTCTTTGCGATCGCATGGGAATCGCCTACAAAAACCAAAACACCCGTTTGGCTTTGGAGGATGCGAAGGCGATTATTTCCGCAATTATGGCTCAAAAAAATCCCGGTGGCACCGACCTCTAGGAAGATTTACCTAGAGGAACCTAGCAGCTCGCCAACCCTGATGGTAAATATGTCAAAAATAGCACCCAGCAATCCTGGAATTTCCGCTGCTCCGGCAGTGCTGGGGAAGCGCGAGCCAAAAAACAACACCCGCTATGCCTGTAGACGGTGAGCGCGTTCTGCACGAACAGCTTGTAGCCGCGCCCGTACCAGGAAACCCCCGCAAGGTTGGGAAATCCCGTTAAACCAAAGGCGATAACGGGAGAAAACCTCACTCATGCCTCATTTTTTTGGGAGAACCATGCTTAAAAGATCCATTTTGCTTGCTTTAGCTACCGTAGTTTTTACCTTTCAGATGCTGGTCGGTAGTGCTTTTGCTGTCGAACTCGACAAAGACACCCGCACCGTGAAAAAGAATGAGGCGGGTGACACTATGGTTCTAAGCATCAAACAAGTGCAGCAAGGCAAACGTCTGTTTGTCAATACCTGTTCTCAATGTCACCCAGGGGGGATTACGAAGACAGACCCCAACGTTGGTCTCGAGCCTGAAGCCCTTGCTGGAGCAACCCCACCCCGCGATAATGTTGAGGCGTTGGTGGATTACCTGAAAGATCCCACCAGCTACGATGGGGAAGTGTCAATTGCCGAATTCCACCCCAGTCTCAAGAGTGCAGATATTTTCACCGAGATGAGAAATCTCAGCGAAGATGACTTGGCAGCGATCGCCGGTTATATTCTGATCCAGCCTAAAGTGCAGGGCATCAAATGGGGAGGCGGTAAAATCTATTTCTAAAGCGTTTTTAAAAGTGTAGGGGTGAGAGTGCTGCCCCACACCCCACGACGCTTTTACCAAGATCTTCGCGCTCTAACTGTGGCAAGGTTGTTAAGAAAACTCTTAGCGCCAGAACCCATGCAGAGTCCTGACTGCGGACAAACTCAAGACCGAGATTGGAACGCTGCACGAAACGTACCAGGACTTACGCAAAAAAACTTTGGTGATACGAAAAATCGTGGGTGTAGAGGCGCTCTATTGACGCATCACCTTTGTTTTTGGCCCCGCGTGCTAATGTCCTGATACTTGAATTGGAACTACGTACTGTGGGGCACACAGGAACTAACGCCTCCTCCAGAGAACGACCTCTGCTTAGATGAGGAAACTCGTTTAAGTAAGCCGACTCAAAGAAAGAGGAACCCCAAGAAGTGATTCTGGGAATCCCCTCGCCTTCAGGCATGGGGAAGATGTCAACCAATCTCACAAGGTTAAGCATCCCATGCTGCATCGATGGTTTTCAGTTCCCCGCCTATGGGCGATTTTGGCAATTTTTCTGGGTTCAATGCTGTTCGGTTCCCCCGCACTAGCTGAAAAGATCGACCCCTACGTGATCCAGTATTTGCGAGTCACGCAACCAATTGCTCTCGAATACGACTCTGGGGGACAAACGCGGGAGTTTTCGCCCCAAGACTTGTCCTCTGGTAAACAATTGTTCAAGACAAACTGCCTCACCTGCCACGTAGGGGGCTCCACGTTACCCAATCCGCCCATATCCCTATCCCTAAAGGCGCTCAAAGGTGCTACCCCGCCCCGCGATAACATCACCAATTTGGTGGCCTACATGCGACACCCCGTGAACTACGACAGCAGCGCCGAAACCTACTGGTGTCGAGAAGTACCCGAAACTTGGCTGTCGCAACAGCAGGTAGAGAACATCGCTGCTTTCATCCTGACGGCGGCGCAAAAGGCTCCCGGATGGGGAACGGAAGAGTTTTGAAACCTTCGCTTTGATCTGGTTTTGGGTTAGAGGCTGGGGAATAAAATAATCTAGTGCAGCCTATTTCTGGTTGAATGTAAGTGTTGAGAAGAGGAGAACAATCTTGAAAAAGCTCT
Source organism: Microseira wollei NIES-4236 (assembly GCF_020521235.1). Lineage (GTDB taxonomy): Bacteria > Cyanobacteriota > Cyanobacteriia > Cyanobacteriales > Aerosakkonemataceae > Microseira > Microseira wollei. Next base: position 12,461 of record NZ_BLAY01000094.1, read on the forward strand.
TATCCTTTGTAATGGTCGCGATCGCGCTGTTAACTGTTTCCTTTGCCCGCCCCGCTATGGCAGGCGATGCAGCCAAGGGTGCTAAAATCTTCACTGCTAACTGTACCGCTTGTCACGCAGGTGGCAACAACGTCATCATGCGAGATAAAAGCCTGAAGAAAGAGGCTCTGGAAAAATACAACATGTATTCTTTGGAAGCGATTAAGACCCAGGTAACGAAAGGCAAAAGTGCGATGCCAGCCTTTGGCGGTCGTTTAAGCTCACAGCAAATCGAAGATGTAGCCACCTACGTGCTATCTAAAGCTGACAGCGGCTGGAAATAAAATTGAAGATGTAGCCACCTACTTGCTATCTCAAGCTCCTATCAGCTGGTAGGTAACTCAAAATACTTAAAACCTCCGGTTAACGAACCGGAGGTTTTTTCCTTGTAAGTCATACATTACAGGACTTACGCCAGAAGAGGCCAGAAACAAAGGTGAGACCGTCGATCTCTTCCAAACCAACGATTTTTCGTAGAAACCGGGAACTTGCGCGTAATATCATGTCCGGTTAAACACCCATAGTTAGGAATGACGCTCCTGACACGGTGACACGGTGACGCTCTGAGATTTTTATTCAGGGTAATTAGGCGGACATCATATAAGTCATACATTAGTTAGAAGACACCTGCCACAGGGATCGGCTATCTTTCAGCTTGACGATCCTGAGGAAAAAAGCCTGTGGTTCCCCTTCGAGATGAAAACCCAACCAGAATTACTCCCTATGTCACCTACGGTCTAATTGCGGTTAATGTCCTGGTTTTTTTGTATGAATTGAGTTTACCGCCGCAACAACTGCTAGGGTTTTTCCAACAGGCAGCTGTCGTACCCTGCCAGCTATCGGGCAGCTGTGCCAATGCGGTCGTAAATTCGCCGGTGCCGGAATGGCTGACGCTGGTTACATCCCAATTCCTCCACGGCGGCTTTTTGCACTTAGCGGGCAATATGTTGTTTTTGTGGATTTTTGGCAACAACGTCGAAGACCAGTTGGGACACATTAAATATTTAGTTTTCTATCTAGCTTGCGGCGTATTAGCGGGATTAACCCAATGGTTTTTTTCCCAAGGATCTGCGATTCCTTCCCTGGGTGCATCGGGCGCGATCGCTGGCGTTTTAGGTGCATACATTCTCAGGTTTCCCAATGCCAGAATCCTGACCCTGTTGGGCTATTTCCTGGTATATCTCCCCGCGTACTTTTTCCTCGGTTGGTGGTTTATCCAGCAAGCATTATACGGTGTTGCCAGCCTCAATGCTCCCTCTAACATCGGCATGGAAAGCGGTGGGATTGCCTATTGGGCCCACGCAGGTGGATTTGTCTTCGGCGCCATTCTCGGCCCCCTCTTGGGATTATTTTCTCATACCGAATCCGAGCAGTTTTAAGCGACCTAGAAACCGGGTTTCTTGCTGCGATTTTTCCTAGAAACCCGGTTTCTTTTGACAAAAAGCGATTGATGTGGTATATAGATGCCAATCGCTTTTCGCGCGTCTGTTTCATTTTTTCCTGGCACCGTTGGTTGACACAGAGGCTGGCTTTGGTGGCACTGTGTCTGGTTCTTCCGACAGCAGTATCTGGGATTCTGCCGCAGAAGGCGCTGGGATGGAAATATCGGCTCCGTTGATAATTGCACCCAACAGGGTGATATCTTCCGATTCGCTAAGCTCATCGGCGATTTCACCCAACATATTGCCGCCGGTGTAACCGGGGCGGGTGACGAGGATCATGCCATCCGTAAACGGTTCGAGCATCTTGGCATCGTTGCACAGGCTAATCGCCGGGGTGTCCAGGATGACCATATCAAAGCGAACTTTAGCATCTTCCAGCAGGCGTTGGAATTCGCTCGATTCGAGAATTGCGGCGGGTTGGCGCATGGGTCCGGGGGAAGGTACTATGTAAAGGTTTTCCACTTGCGGGACTAAGCGGATGCACTCGCTCAAGCTGCCGTAGTAGCGTAGGGGTTCCACATTGGCATCGGGATCGGGTGCGACTTTGAGCGCCTTGCACAGGGAGGGCGAGCGCAAATCTGCTTCGATCAACAGCGTGCGCTTACCGGCACGCGCCGAAGCAATCGCCAGGTTATAAGCACTGACGCTCTTGCCTTCTTTATCGATCGTGCTGGTAAACAATACAACCTTGGGCGCGGTTTCCCCAGCGAGGCGCAGTTTGCTGCGGAATCGTTCGTACAATTCCAAATAAGGCGAATTCGGCTCCACCACAATCGGTGTTTCGCCTGCTTCGGGATCGACAACCAAAATATAAGGCAAGATCCCCAGCACTTCCACATCCCGCTGCACGAGTGCTGCCCGGATTTCCTCCATAGTTTGCAAGATGCCGCCCAGAGATCCCAATAGGAAGATTAAACCGTTGCCGACGATAAACCCGATCCCTGCTCCCGCAGCAATTATCAGCACAGGATTTTGGGGGGCTGGTTTAATCTCGTCGGTGGATACCGGTACGGCAATGGTCAAGCTAGTAGCGGTTTCGGCTTCCGCTGCTTGAGCATCCACCAAAGCTGCCTGTATTTTGCTGTAAAGGTCTTGTTTCAGCTTCACCGTCTGTTGCAGGCGCGCTTGCTCTAGTTGCTTGTTGGGAATCGTTAAATATTCTCGCCGCAGTTGCTGTTCTTGGCGAGCGAGAGCCACCAGTTGTTGCTTCAGCGTATCCTGCTGAGTTTGTAACCCCACCAGCTGTTGTGCCAACTGCTGCCGCGACGGATCTAAACTGCTATCCTGGCGAATTTTACTGCTGCTGACCAGGGGTTGCCCTATACCTTTGTTGCCAATTACCTCGCGCCATCGCTCTGCGAGCAATTGATTGTAAGCTTTTAGCTGGGTGTCTAACTCAACAACTCGCGGGTGTGCGGCGCGGTAGCCTTGTTCGCCCAGAAGCTGCTTCTGAGTCTCCGCTTGATGGATTTGCGCCCGCAGACTGGCAATAATTGGGTCTGCACTCAGCGCCGAGGACGTATAAGCTTGATCTGCCGTCAATCCCAGCCGATCCTGCAAGCTACGCATTTGCGCGTCAATCCCTTGCAATTGAAATTGAATTTGCCGTTGCTGTGCTTGGCTGCCGGTAATCCCGGAGAGTATACTGCCATCGCGGGCGGCCAACAACAAGACTCCCTCGCGCTTGGTATACTGTTCCAGTCTCCTTTCAGCGTTGCGTAGGTCTTTTTCCGCAGCGGGCAGGCGTTTGTTGATTTCGTCGATGCGTAAGCGCAAGCGCTTTACGTTCAGCGAACGACTCTGCTCGACCAATGCTTTCATCAAAGTTTCTACCACAGCTTCAGCCCGCTCCTTGCTGGAATCGGTGTATATAATTCCAAATCGCGGTGCGGGCGGGGCTTCTCCCTTACCAGGCGGCTTGGGTAGCTGGAGCGCTATCTTTTTGGCCAGTTCTTGGGGTTTCACACCGACTCGCTTTGCCACCAGTTTGAGTACGTCTTCGGTGAGCAAAGCATCTTTATTGAGAATCTGTGCCTGCTGTTGAATATCTGTGCCCGTCCTAGAAAAAATTATCGGCGGCTGAATAAACAACATCGCGCCTGAAGCTGTGTACTGCGTGGGTTCTGGCTCTTGCTTGGCGGCAACGAGGGCAGATGCTCCCGCAATCAAAATCCATGCAGCTAATCCGATCAATTTGTATTGATCGAAGGCGATGAAGTAGCGCTTGACAATGGGTGGCGTCATGGCAACAAATTTATCAGTATCGAGTAGTTTAATGTTGTAGCTATTTTGAGGGAAATTAAAGCTATTGGTAGTTATTATTATGGGTTTCCAGTCCCCGACCCCGGCCCCAAGAAAATATTCTGAGTACCCTGAGTAAACGAGCGGAAGAAGAAGAGGAATTGCAGAATATCTTGGAAAGGTTGGGTAATCGTGGTAAGAGCAAACCTAATCCTAGTCAGCAAGTTGCGACCGATGACGATCGTATCATTTTCACGCAAAGGAACGTTTTGAGATGCATCGCCCAATATTGCCCTTCTAGCATTCAATTCTCGCATAATTACCCGACCTCGTTCTGGGTCGAAGCGCAGCAAGCCAATGTTGCCAATATCCGCCGTTTGGAGACTGGGGGCAATCGCTGTAACAGCATCGAGAAAGGTACTACCATTGCGAAGACTAAGATTCGCGATTGTACTGCGATCGTAGCTCAGCACTCGAATCGTAATACTAGGTTGCGCCAGGGTAGATCGCGCCACCAGTTGGCGGTCATAAGTTGCTAGGTTGCCAACTTCCAGCTTAGGGACGATTACAGCATCGCCGTCCTGAATAACTAAATCTGGCAGCGGATCTCCCGCCAGCAGGGGGGTAAAAAAATCTACCCGTTGTTCGATATAAGAGCCATCGTTGAGAAACCGACGCACCAAAACCGCTCTCAGGTCAGCTTCAGTTGTAGTGCCGCCTGCTGCCACAAGCACAGTTAAGAGGCGCGTCAAACCACCAAGCGCGTAGAATCCCGGTCTAACGACTTCGCCGGTAAGGGTGATTTGGCCTGGACGCGGCGCCCCAAGAGCTACCGTGACCTGCGGATTGACTACAAACCGATTATAAGCGGCGCGAATCCTTTCTTGCGCCTCTTCGAGGGTAAAACCGGCGATGCGCAATTTGCCTACCAGGGGCAGCAGGGCGTTTCCTTCACCGTCAATCGCAAAAGTTCCGTTCAGTTCTGGAAAGCGCGGTACGACAACACCAATGCTATCTCCTGGCCCCAGACGGTAGATTCTAAATTGGGGATTTGGCTGAAACCGCTGGGGGGGTGTATTTTGCAGTTCAAACGGAACGATGGGGATTTGCGACTGGGCAATTGAATTTTGCAGCGAGGATTTTGCATTTTCCCGGTTAGGGATAGCTGCCCAGGTGTTTTCGGGATCTATCCACAGCAACAGCGCCCCTGGTAAGATTGTGGCGCCAACGTGAAGGCCGAACAAGCAGCCAGCTGTTAGACGCCGCCAGATTTTAAGCTTTGGACTTTCGCCCTTTTCTCGGTAAGGTTGAATTTGGGATTTTATTCCACCTGCTGCGTTGTGCATTTCTTCTGTGCGGGCAATGCCTAACCCTAAAAGCCTGTATATCTTAGCACCATCAGCCGCGCTGACCCTGAGTAGTTCTAACTGCCCTTGAGGGCATCGGCAATTAAGGCAGCTTGAACGGTTTGTCCCAGGGACTCGGCAACGGACCAAGCGCGTTCGATGTCGCCTAATGGTTCAATGGGAATCATGATGCTAACTGCGACCCAAGGAAGGCGACGACCTTGCCACTGAGCAATTTGATCGGCAAAGAACCAGCGGTTGGGTTCTGGGTTGCCCCCAGTAGGCCAAGCGTACCACTGCAATACGGCAAAAGTGCCGCTAAAGTTTCGCTCCTGTATCCAGTTGCGAAAGTATTGCGCTTCGACTTGCAGTGTTTGTCCACCTGCATTGGTTGAGGGTACTGTAAACTGCGATCGCCTAAATCCATCGGTTTGCCACTGGCGCGGTTGATTTGTCTGCCACCACCGGAATCCCCTCAAATCCACCCACTCTACCTGGGGCATATCTTTATCATCGCGCATTGGACGCAGCAGCAAAATCGCCTGGGTTTGGGCATCTCGCCCAATCACCTGAAACGACCATTTGTGTCCGCCTATTTCAATTGGCTGTTGGTTCAACGTCTGCCAATTGGGTAAACTGATGCCAGTTTTTTGTAAATTTCTGATTTGTTTGAGATTAGTAACAGATAGCGGCTTCTCCCAACGCCAGCTTCCCTTTAGGTAACCGGGAACCGCTCCCAAACCCATTAGTAGCACCAGGCATACCAACAAGATAGTTTTCGAGAGTTTTGAGTTGAGAGGGGCGAGTTTAACTGGCATTGCTTGCGTCTCACCGAGATTTTTATTCACCCTGCCCTTACCAAATTTTGCATTAAAGAATTTATTCATAATCTTTTAATAATAATTGGCTGTGCTTAGCACAAAGCGCGACCATAGTCAATACTCTTGTGGTGAATCGCTTTGCTCAAACGCTTCTTGAGGGTTGCTTTGATCGGACTGGGCGGGAAAAAATCTGTCAATCGCGTTAATTACCAAAACCAACATTCCCAGCATACAGGCTGAATAAACATCACCGCCCCAGCCTTCGTGCAGCACTTCAAAGGCATGGTCTTGCCCGGTACCGTGAAAGAAGGTCAACAGGGTATTGCGGATGATATTAGCGGTGACGCTGATCAAAACTGCACTGACTAAAAAGAAAATTGATTTGTTGCGCGATCGCCATGTATCGGTCCAGTACAGCAGCATTATCCCCACATACAAACTGGTAAACAGCATTTTCAAGCCAGCACAGTGGGGCGCTACCTCTACAATCCTGCCATTTACATAAAGATTAATCTCTTCCACCGTCACTGGAAAGCCTAACTGAATCAAGATAAACCCAGCGGTATGGGCGATAAAACTCTGGAGGGGTAAGGCTAGTGGTTCGATCAAATAGGGCGCTTGATTGGGCGTTGCCAAAAACGCCAACAGCAGCGGGAATGCTTGCAGTTTCAAGCCGGGGAAACCTTTGAGCCACAAGCAAAGCCCTGCCAGTACTATCGGGAAGGATAAATTAGCAAAGTCGGGTAACCCACTCAGATAAAAAATTCCCCCCAGCACCAGCAACGCCGCACCAAGGGGATTAAACGTATCGGGTAACCGCCGCCACTGAAAGCGCCCCATCCAAGCAATATAGGCGGCAAAGGGTAACCCGATCAGTCCGTGGCTGAAATATTCGTGGATGATGCCAATATTTTTATGCAGCCAGCCGTCATACCAATGCCAAATTAGGGGCGCGTATATAATCGCCAACAGTGCCAAGATAGCGGCATCTAACAGGTGGCGATCGATGACATTGGGGTATTTCTGTCTAATTTGCATGGTCTTAGGCGGAAACAGCAGCCTTTGGTGCATATTTTAGAACTTGACAAATTGCTTCCACTACCTGCTCAACTTGAATTTCGCTTAAACCCGGAAACATCGACAAGGATAAAATTTGCTGAGACAGGGTTTCTGCGTGGGGGAAATCGCCTTGTTTGTAGCCTAAATGCTCAAACGCGGGCTGGAGATGGCAGGGAAGCGGGTAGTGGATGCCGGTTTGGATGCCCATCCCATCTAGTTCTGCCCCGATTGTATCCCGGTCAAGCGGGCAGGTTTCCAGAATGCGGATTACGTATAAATGATACACGTGACCGCTACCACTATTGTTTTGGATGGGGACGATGCCCTGTTTTTTGAGGGGTTTTAATAAGGCGTCGTACTGTTGGGCAACTTGGTTGCGCTGGTTGTTCCACTGTTCTAAATGGGGCAATTTTACATTCAGGACGGCGGCTTGTATGGTATCCAGGCGGCTATTTGTCCCGTATTCGGTGTGGAGATATTTTTTTGGTGCGCCGTAGTTGCGTAGGGTTCTGACTTTTTTGGCTACGGTTTCATCAGCGGTGACAACGATGCCGCCATCGCCAAATGCGCCTAAATTTTTACTGGGATAAAAGCTAAATGCTGCCGCCGTACCAACCGATCCGGGGCGATAGCCTTCTCGGTGGGCGAGGTGGGCTTGGGCGGCGTCTTCAAAGATAATTAGGTTGTATTTTTGGGCTAATTTTAGCAGCTGGGAGGGCGATACCATTTGCCCGTAGAGGTGTACCGGAACGATCGCTTTCGTCTTGGGTGTAATCGCTTTTTCTGCCGCATCCAAATCGATTAAAGCGGTTTCTTGGTCGCAATCGACTAAAATCGGCGTTGCGCCGGTGCGGAGAATGCCGATCAGGGTGGCAACGAACGTGTTCGCGGGTAAAATAACTTCATCCCCAGGAAGGATGCCGCAGGCTTGTAAGCCTAGAGCGATCGCATCTGTCCCGCAAGCCACCCCGATGCCGCTAGATACGCCACAAGCAGCAGCAAAGGCTGACTCAAATTCCACTAAAGCACGTCCACATATAAAATCTCCCCGCCGGACTACGTTCATTATCGCTTCGTCTAGCAGGGTTTGAATCGGTTCGTGTTGAAATGTTAGGTTGACAAAAGGAACTTTTACAGGGGTATTAGTCATTGATGAAGAAGGTAAAGGTTAGGGTCAGTGCTTGGGAGCGAGCGTACGCGCAAGCTACCTAATCTATTTATGGTGTATCTGCTTAATTTTGCCTAGCGTAGGCTTACGGGATCGCGATAAAGATTCAATAAAGTCTCTGTAAAATTTCTGTATAACCGAGTTGACCAAAGAAGCTAGAATTTTGGGGTGGAGTGCTTGGAGAAACCCGCCGTGAAAGAGTTAAGTCGTCGCAAATTTATTGTTGTCTCAACGCTGGCGGCAGGGTTTGCCTTAGCTGTGCCCCCTATTTCCGCCCAAGTTATTACCACAGATACTCTGGGATTGGTTGCAGGGGAAGTAAAGATTCCTGTGCAAGATGGGGAAATTCCAGCTTATCGGGCAATGCCTGCGACGGGAGAGAATTTCCCCCTAGTGCTGGTGGTGCAAGAAATCTTTGGCGTTGACGAACACATCCAAGATATTTGCCGCCGCTTTGCCAAGTTGGGATACTGCGCCGTTGCTCCTGAACTATTTTCCCGCTTTGGCGATGTTTCTCAAATCAGCGATATTCAAGAAATTATCTCCAAAGTTGTTTCTCTAGTACCGGACAATCAAGTTATGTCCGATTTAGATGCAACGGTTGGTTGGGCAGAAAAATCCAGCAAAGCAAATATTAATCAATTGGGAATTACCGGCTTTTGTTGGGGTGGGCGAATTGTTTGGTTGTATGCAGCTTACAGTCCCAAAGTTAAAGCTGGCGTTGCCTGGTACGGACGTTTGGTGGGCGAATCTTCTTCTTTAACTCCCAAACACCCAATCGACATTGCACCTTTTTTGAAAGCACCCGTCCTTGGACTCTACGGCGGGAGTGACGAGTTTATTCCTAACAATACAGTAGAGCAAATGCGGCAGGCACTCCAGCGCGGGCGTAGCAGTTCCGAAATCATCCTTTATCCGGATACACCCCACGGTTTTTTTGCCGACTATCGCCCGACCTATCGCCAACAGCAAGCTGAAGATGCCTGGAAGCGTCTACAAGCTTGGTTTAAGCACCCAGGCGTCGGTTAAATACCCTTCGTAATATCACCGCACTACAAAAGTCACCCACTGCCTTATAGAAAACTACCCTGAAAATCCAGTGGTTTTGAGCGTTGCAACCAAAGGATTTTGGCAAATCCTCCAAAGTTAACCTTTCAACAGGACTTACGCAAAGAAACCGGGTTTCTATAAAAAATCGTCGCTTTGTCACCAGAGATATACGCAGAAACCTGGTTTCTAGGAACGCCCAAGCGTAAGTCCTGTTCAAAATCGGAAGCTTCAAATCTAAAATAGTAGAAGCCTGAAAATGGACTTTGCGCTTGCCCGGTTGAGAACACTAGGTAGTAGTTTCAGGGGAGAAAGGCCATGATGCACAGAATTGCAATAATAACCGCCTTCGGCGTCACAGCGGTAGTCACGGTGACATCAGCAGTTTACGCGCTTCCTATAGCACAGTCTCAAGCAGATACCGGGGTTACCCTATCGGGTGACTCGCTACGCGGACTGGAAAACCGCAATGCAGACAAAGATTTTTCTTCGTTTTTTACTGGAGCTTCTCCTATTTTCCAAAGCGGAAATAACAATAATGTCTTGACTGCACCGAATCAACAAGGCTCACCTTTGGGCAATTTAGAATTTCGCGGTGGCAGTTTAGATAATGGCAACAATAACGATCCTTTGCGCTTTCCCACTGCTGACTCGGATCAGCAATTCAGGGTGCGCTATCGGGTGAATGAGCAATAATTTCAGTTTATGGCTGGCAATTTCACCCGGATGTGTGAACCGCACAAGGTGTAGCTGAGTTTATTCTAAATCTAGATGCGCCTTGTGTTGCCCCTTCTTGCGAAGGGGTTTTTATTTTGCAGGTGATGGAGAGAAGATAATTTAAGCGGTTTGCAACCTCACATTGAGGTGATTTTGCAAATAAACATTGACTGGTAAACGAGAAGAATTGACAACTATTTCTTTGTGTGTGACACGCTGCTCAAACACCAATAATACCAAATCCGGCTCGACAACCCCTTTTATCTTCTTCCTATTCTTCTTTGTGTCCTTCGCGTCTTCGCGGTTTTAAAAGGGGGTGATGGAAGCGGATTTGGTATGATAGACGAATCAGATGAGGAATAAAAATCCTGAATATAAAACCTATTGCTCTACATCACACCCGCTGCCAAATCTTGATTGTTTTGTCGTGACTGCCACTAACGAGAGTCTGCCCATCCGGACTAAAGGCGATGGAATTTACCGATTTGGAATGACCTGCGAGGGAGCAGATTTCTTTGCCTGTACTTAGTTGCCAAAGTTTAATAGTTTTATCATCGCTGCTAGTGGCTAGAAGCTGCCCATCCGGGCTGAAAGCGACGGAAATAACCGCGTCGCAATGACCTGCGAGGGAACAGATTTCTTTGCCTATACTTAGTTGCCAAAGTTTAATAGTTTTATCGCCACCGCCGCTAACTAGCATTTGCCCATCCGGACTAAAGGCGATCGCCGCCACCCAGAACGAATGACCTGTGAGGGTGCAAATTTCTCTGCCCGTACTTACTTGCCACAATTTGATTGTGTTATCCGTACTGCCACTGGCAAGAAGCTGGCCATCCGGACTAAAGGCGACGCAAGTAACCCTGTCGTAATGACCTACGAGCGTGTAGATTTCTCTGCCTGTACTCAGTTGCCATAATCTGATTGTGAAGTCGCTACAGCCACTAACGAGAGTCTGCCTATCTGAGCTGATGGCAACACTAAGAACCCAGTAACAATGACCTGTAAGAGTGCGAATTTCTCTCCCTGTGCTTAGCTGCCACAATTTGATAGTCTTGTCCCAACTGCCACTCGCTACAACAAGTCCATCTGCACTGATGGCGATGGCAGAAACACTTTCACAATGACCTGTAAGAGTGCAAATTTCTCTGCCTGTACTTAGCTGCCAAATCTTGATTGTTTTGTCGTGACTGCCACTAACGAGAGTCTGCCCATCCGGACTAAAGGCGACACAATGAACCCAATGGGAATGACCTGTGATGCTGCGGATGCATTGCCAAGCCTTTTGTTGTGTAGCGTTTGCATGACTAAATAGTTGAATCGCCGGATCGACTTGAATATTAGCTCTTTCTACACTAAATGCCAATAAATCCAACAGTGCCTGCACTGACTGAGGACGAGACTTAAATCTTAGCTCCATCCCTCGCATAATTGCCTCATTTACCTGGTCGCTGATATTGGGATTGAACTATTGGGGTGGTTCTAAAGGTATATTTTGGAGTCTTGCAGGCGCAGGTGTAGGCAATTGTCCTGTAAGCAAACTATACAGTGTCGCTGCCAAAGCGTAAACATCGATATATTCTCCTCTTGGTGCTTGTGAGATATATTGCTCCGGTGGGGAAAAACCATCGGTCTTATACTCTGTATGCATCTGAATAACATTGGGGATAAATTCTCTAGCGATGCCAAAGTCAATCAGCACGGCTTCTGACTTGAGAGTGCGGATCATAATATTTGATGGCTTGATGTCGCGATGCAGCAAGCCTTTATCGTGAATCATCGTCAAAGCATCGCCAATTTGCCGGATATATTGCAGCGCTTCTGATTCGTTTAGTAAACCTATCCGAGCGATCCGTTTGGCTAGGTCTTCGCCTTCAATGTACTCCATCACTATGCAAGGCAAATCTTCCTGATCAAAGACGCTTTCGATGCGAACTACATGAGGGTGGCGGCACAACGCAAGGCGAAGCGCTTCGTTGCGGAAATTTTGCCTTAATTTGGCTTGGTGCGGTATCCAGGTCGGGTCGTTGAGGATTTCTTGTCTGAGAGTTTTAATTACCCACAGGTTGCCTCGTTGGTTCCTGGCGAGATACGTAATGCCTAATCCGCCAACGCCTAGTTTTCTTTCAATTATGTAGCGATCGCCAAATAAACTCTGTCCTGTATTCCACATCATTTGGTAACAACCGCGCACTAGCTGCTATTTATTTTGCCACTGCATAGAGATTAGGGGATCGATTTTGGCGAGCGCATACCAAACAACAAACAAAACTTGCTACTAATGGCCTAACAATTTATCGCGCAGGTGCTTGATGCGATCGCGCAATTTCGCCGCCTCTTCAAATTCCAGTTTCTTCGCCGCTTCTTTCATCTGGGTTTCCAGTTGACCAATTAACTCTGGAATCTCTTCCAACGACAATTCATCTGACTTTTCGTAAGCGATTTCTAGCTCTTTATAATTCAATCGCCGCGATAAATCCAAAAATGCTAAAATCGAATTACTCGATTTTTTCACAATCGGTTGGGGTGTAATTCCATGCATTCGATTGTATGCCATTTGAATGCCCCGCCTGCGGTCGGTTTCGTCAATGGCTTTAATCATGCTATCTGTCAAATTATCGGCGTATAAGATAGCTTGACCCCGCACGTGACGCGCTGCACGACCGATGGTTTGAATGAGCGATCGCTCTGCCCTCAAAAACCCTTCTTTATCTGCATCCAAAATAGCAACTAACGAAACTTCGGGCAAGTCTAATCCTTCCCGCAGCAAGTTTACTCCAATCAAAACGTCGAAATTCCCTTCGCGTAATTCTTGCAAAATTTCGATCCGATCAATTGAATTAATCTCCGAATGCAGATAGCGTACTCTGATTCCTCTATCTTGCAAATACTCGGTTAAATCCTCCGCCATCCGCTTGGTTAACGTCGTCACTAACACCCGTTCTTGACGGGAAACTCTGTCTTTAATTTCTCCCAACAAATCGTCAACTTGTCCTGCTGTCGGACGCACAAAAATTTCTGGGTCAACGACGCCTGTTGGTCGAATTACTTGTTCTATCACTCGACCTTCAGATACTTCTATTTCCCAATTTCCCGGCGTCGCCGAAACAAAAATACACTGGTTGACTTTTTCCCAGAATTCCTCTGCTTTTAAAGGTCGGTTATCTGCGGCGCTGGGGAGGCGAAATCCATGTTCGATTAAGACTTGTTTGCGCGAGCGATCGCCGTTATACATCCCGCGAATTTGCGGCACTGTCACGTGGGATTCATCGATCACCAGCAACCAATCTTTGGGAAAATAATCGATTAAACATTCCGGCGGTTGCCCCGGCAGACGCCCTGCGAGGTGGCGAGAATAATTTTCGACGCCGTTGCAATATCCGACTTCCCGCAACATTTCTAAGTCGTAGCGAGTGCGCTGATCGAGTCGCTGGGCTTCTAATAATTTACCAGCTTTTTCTAATTCTTGCAATCGGTCTTTTAATTCTTGCCCAATCGCTTCGATTGCAGCTTCTAATTGGTCTTCTGGGGTGACAAAGTGACGGGCAGGATAGATATTTAACGCCTCGACACTTTGGATAATTTCTCCGGTTACGGGGTCAACATAACGAATCGCGTCGATTTCATCGCCAAAGAATTCTACGCGGATAATTCGGTCTTCGTAAGCGGGACCAATTTCTAATACATCGCCGCGAACTCGGAACCTTCCCCGACTTAATTCTGTATCGTTGCGACTGTACTGAACTGAGGCTAAATCTCGCAATATTTGCCGTTGGTTGACTTCTTTCCCGACTTGCAGGGGAATGGCAGCGTTGAGATATTCCGAGGCAATTCCTAAACCGTAGATACAGCTAATCGAAGCAACTACGATTACGTCCTTGCGTTCAAATAGCGATCGCGTCGCCGAATGTCGCAGCATATCGATTTCGTCGTTAATTGCAGCGGTTTTCTCGATATAAGTATCGGTGACGGGTATATACGCTTCCGGTTGATAGTAATCGTAGTAGCTGATGAAGTATTCAACTGCATTTTCTGGGAAGAATTGCCGCAATTCATTACACAGTTGGGCGGCTAAGGTTTTATTGTGGGCGAGGACGAGGGTAGGTTTCCCTACTTGCTCGATTACTTTGGCGACGGTATATGTTTTTCCCGTCCCCGTAGCACCCAGCAGGGTTTGGAAGCGGTTGTCTGCTTGGATGCTGCTGGTGAGTTGCGCGATCGCTTGTGGTTGATCGCCGGTTGGTTGAAAGGGCGCTTGCAGGTCAAATTGCGTCATCATGCTTTGATAATCTCGCTTGAGTGCAAAAACTCTTGTGTCTGTCAATCCCGCTCTAGCTTGCACTCTTTACGATCGTACCTAACCCGCTCTCACCTTGCCTGTGCGGGTTTCATCCCCGATCTGGACGGTGATGCGCGCGCTCAATCATTTTTAATTATTGTAACAATATATCTTTTTTATGTTGAGTTCGTTAAGATATTTATACCTATATCAGGTTATTTGAAGGTAAACTCAGATCTATACGTTTAAGCGTCTGGGTTTTCCGGCATAAAGGTTAGTTAAGAGTCTACAGGAGTCAAAATCATGGCAGTTAGCACCAGCAAAACTAAGAATAATACGACAACCAGCGACGCAAAGAGCCAAAACAATGCTGAAAGCAACGAAAACGCTCAAGTTGAAGCAAATAGCGTGGAAACGCAAGAGACTGGCGAGCAAGTGTCGGAGTTGCAAGTAAAGGAAGAAGCGCCCGCAGATTCCACCAAGGTAGTGCGGTACGATAAGTCGAGTCTGGTATTTGCTAACCGCCCTGTTGAATCAAGCAATCTGATAGTGCGGGAAACCCTCAATGCATCGGGGATTCGTCCGATTATGTCTTCTGAGTTAGCGATCGCCAGTACAGTCAATGCAGCCGGAATGCGTCCCATTAGCGCTAGCACTCTGCGCGTTATCGAAACGGTGAACATTGCTGGACTCCGTCCCATCGCCGCCAGCGAGATCAAAATGTCGGATAGCATTGCCTTGATGGGGATGCGTCCGGTAGGGTTAAGTACCCTGCAATTTTCCCAAATGATTATGTCCGCTGGACTGCGCCCGATTGCATCCAATGATATCGACGATAGCAACACGTTGATGGGTTTTCTAGATTAGGACAAGGGAATTTTAGATTTTAGATTTGAGATTGCAGATTGAAATAAATCTACAATCTGAAATCTTAAATATATTAAGATAATCCCCCGCTAAAATAAGCAAAAGCGGGGGATTTTTAGCTAATAATATGGAAATAGAAGTTTCGATGTTACTGGGAGCGAATTCTAGAGAAGAAGCCGAAAATTTAGGTTTAGAAATTGCCAAAAAAGCTTATGCTGAATTTTTGGCTGAAGCGTTAGACAAGGTTTTTGACGATTTAGCTATAACGTCTCGTTACTGCTTAGTTCATTTTGACCCAGACTTCGCTACCTGCGATGAATACGAGGTTGAAGAAGAGATTTTAGAAGCGCTTGGGCAGGTTACTGCTAATACAATTTCATGCCATAAAAACTATTATGAAGTATTTGTCAACCTGCCAGTAGAGTTAGCAAATATTTCCGACGATGACGGGGACAGAGTTTCTGTATATACCTTATGGCACAAGGTACACAAAAGATCTATTCCCTGCTGCGTAGAAGACCCGATAAGCGACTTAAACTACGATGATTTGTCAGAACAAATTGTCGAGCAACTGGATGAATTAAAAATTAGACTTAATTTTAGATGGGACATTTTACAAGTGTCTCATCACTATTACAAAGAAGGCTATCCTTATTTTCAGAATTTCTCTCACGGTCAATCTATCGGTAATACGGATTTATATGAGTTTGTTTAAAAGCAATTTTAAAAATAGCGTCAGTGCTTCTAGAAAATTGTGAAATAATTAAGAAATACTAAAAAAAATAAACTTTTGACACAAAAGATGATTTGGGGTTGATTCACTTATTCCAATCAGGACTTACGCAAAGAAACCGGGTTTCTATGAAAAATCGTTGGTTGGGGAGAGAGCTACGCAGAAACAAAGGTGATAGGCTTAAAAAGTCAAAATAATTTTAACAATTTATTTATAAATCAGCTCTCAATTAGACAGTGCAACCTACCCAAAAACTTCAAGGAAAATTATGGTATCAAATTATACGTTTTTTTCGATTAAACTATAGTTTGATGTGACAATAACGATTTTTCAGCTGAATAAGTGGAAACCCTCTAAAGGTTTCAGGGAGATAAAATATGACAGCAACGCGGCAAGAGCTTTACATGAACCTGATCGATGAATTGTTCAAGTGTCCCAGCGGTCAGGAACCAGAAGTTTTAGATGCTCACTTAGATTTGATCGATGCTGGTTTAGTAGAAACAATGGTACAGCTGGCAACGTATATGGCACACCAAGATAACCAGGATGGAGCTAAATTTTTACTCCACGTCGCCCGCGAATTAGCTAAGCAATTGGGATTATATCCCGAATTGTCAACGACCTCGGCGTAAGTGAAAACTTATGGAATGCACTGAGGCACAAGAACTAGCCTTCGATTTCCTCATGGCAGAATGGGAAATTGCGGAAGCAGACCGAGAGTGGTTCTCAGTTCTTAACTGTCGTTGGGTTAAAGATAGTTGGTACGTTGTCGAAATTGGCGTAGAAGGATTGCCCGATAAATGGGTAATTCAAGTTTACGACACGGGAGAATGCGACCCCAACTATACTTTTAATTCCCCTATTAGTGCGGCATCGGGAACGGCTGAATTGGAGGAATTTCCGCCCGAAGTCGCCCAGATGATATCCAAAGAACGCCAAGGTTAGTTTTTCAAGTTAATCAGGCAAGTTGCTAGTTCAGGACTTACGCACGACGAGTCTAGAAACCGTTTTCACAGAAACCCGGTTTCTTTGCGTAAGTCCTGTAGTTATAACCTTGGGCGTTGCTAATAGCTAATAGCTAATTGCGAGATGTGAAGCTCACAACAATAATATCCTGACATTAGCCATTAGCCATTAGCCATTAGCCATTAGCCGCTATGCATGAGATTGGTATGTCAGGGCAACTAAAGTTGTCGAGAGCGTTTGATCCCAGTCCTTGTGCCGTAAGCTCTCACCCTCTCGTACAATGTAAAAAAGCTGTTGCTTTAGCAGCCCGCGGGAGCTGCAAGACAAATGTTTGATGGATTTTGGGACAACGTTTCGCGCTATCCCCGGTTCTTAGTAACCATTATCTTGGGGATATTCGTCAATACCTTCGGCTGGCTGACACCGCTATTTAAGCGCCCAGTTACGGCGATCGCTCTAGTCGGCTTCCTGGTGGGTCTTTTAATTTTCGTTAGTTTAACCTTACGAGCGATGCTGGGATTGAGCGCGATTTAGTTAGGATGGGTGAGAAACACTGGCTTTGAAATATTATGGCTACGAATCGTCGCGTTTCTCGCGTTGCTGCCCAAATTCAACGGGAGGTCAGCCAACTGCTGCAAAACGGGATCAAAGATGACCGGGTGGGTTCCAGCATGGTCAGCGTCACCGATGTGGATGTGTCCAACGACCTGCAACATGCCAAAATCTTTGTCAGTCTCTACGGCACTAACGAAGCGAAAGCCGAGACGATGGCTGCATTGAAAGAGGCTACGAGCTTCGTTCGCAAAGAACTAGGGGCGAGGGTGCGCCTGCGCCGCACCCCGGAAGTGGTGTTTGTGGAAGACCACTCCCTCGAACGGGGCGATCGCATCCTATCGCTGATCAACCAGCTTTCCTCTAAACGCCGCGATGACGATGAACTAGAGGCAGATGACAGCGACTATGATACAGTATCGGCAGAGGAAGAGGACAAACCTTGAATGCTTCTAAACTGCCCGATTTAAACACCCTGTCCCTGGAACAACAGGTGGCTCAGATGGTCGTCGTGCGAGCATCGGGCTACCTGTTCGACCATCAAATTCAGTATCCCGCCTGGGAACCAAAAGCCGCTAAGTTACAGCATTGGTTGCAAAATTTAGGCGTCGGAGGCGTTATTTTACTGGGAGGGAGTGCCCCAGAATTGGCACTGCGATCGCAACAACTGCAAAACTGGTCTAAAATCCCCCTACTGATCGCCGCCGATATCGAAGAAGGTGTCGGACAGCGCTTTTCTGGCGCGACTTGGTTTCCTCCCCCAATGGTTTTGTCCCCAATTGGGGATAAAAATCCCGCCCTCGCTCAGGAATACGCCGAGCAAATGGGAGCCATCACCGCAGAAGAAGCTCTGGCTATTGGTATAAACTGGGTACTCGCACCCGTAGTCGATGTTAATAACAATCCCGATAATCCAGTTATCAACGTCCGCGCCTTTGGCGAAACTCCAGCCGATGTCAGCTGTTTGGCAACGGCTTTTATAAAAGGTGCTAAAAAATACCCCGTATTAACGACAGCTAAGCATTTTCCCGGACACGGAGATACGGCAACCGATTCTCACCTAGAATTACCTGTATTGCCCCACACCCCAGAAAGACTGGGTGAAATTGAACTACCCCCGTTTATCGCCGCTATAGAAGCTGGGGTAGACGCGGTGATGAGCGGTCACTTGCTGATACCAGCTTGGGATGCAGAAATTCCGGCTACCCTGTCGGAAAAGATTTTGACACAACAACTACGGAAAAATTTGAGTTTTGGCGGGTTAATTGTTACCGATGCGCTGGTAATGGGCGCGATCGCTTCTCGCTACGGGGCAAGGGAAGCACCCGTCTTGGCAGTGGAAGCCGGGGCAGATATTCTATTGATGCCGGTAGATCCAGAAGCCGCAATTGCAGCAGTATGCGATGCGGTTAAAACGGGGCGGATCTCCCCAGACAGAATTCGCGCCTCTTGTCAACGAATTTGGCAAGCTAAGCAGAAAGTGGCATATGGGGAAGAAAATGACCAAGAAGACAAGGGGACACGGGGACACCCAGACGCGGGGAATTGTGTAGAAACACTCGACCCTCTCCCTTGTCTCCCATTCTCCGCCTCCTCTTCCGTCTCCCCGCTATTGGCTCAGCTCGCTCAACCAAAAGCGATCGCTACTGCTGCCCATATCCTCCGGGAAAGCACGCAAGTTTTCGGGTCGGTTCCCTTGGATTTGGCAAAAGATTCCGGGAATTTACGTAACTTAATAGTGGTAGACAATCTTTTGGATTGTGAATTTTTGTGTCGAACCGCCCCGGCGCTGGCGATTCCAGAGCAACTGGGGTACAAATCCCAACTCGTTGACTGCCATACTCCCAGCATGTCAGTCTGTGGGGGAGAAGAAACTTTCTCTGCCACGGTGCTGCAACTGTTTATCCGAGGCAATCCTTTCCGAGGCAGTGCGGGACTGACTCAAATGGCGCGGGATTGGTTTAAGAAATTATTAAAAACCGGCGAACTGCAAGCGCTGGTGCTGTATGGTAGCCCTTATGTTAAAAAACTGTTCTTAGCCGCTTTACCGCCCGGAATCCCTTGTATATCGTCCTACGGTCAGATGCAGCAGGCACAAGCGATCGCCCTAGAAATTTTGTTCGGTAGAGCTTACCAAAACTCGCGATAATATCCGCTATTTGTTTGGGAATACTAAATTTAGACAAGCTTTCTTGAGCGGAAGCTGCCGATTGAACTCTCAGATCGTCTTATCCCCTCTAGGCAAGTCTAGTCTGGCTTGCCGGGGCATTTGAGTTTCAGTAACTCCTCCCGTGGGTAATACTTAACCTTGGGATTACCTGCTGCTTGCTTTACCCTAAAGGCCAACCCATAGGATGAGAGGGGAAAGCCGCTTAGATCTGTGTATAACGATTTGGAGGTAATGTCAATATTTGCTGACTTTGGAAACATTTATTAATATAAAGGAGCAGTGGATAGCGCAAAAATGAAAATCGTTCAGTATAGGGAACTACAAACTATCCGCTTGTTTTGCCCATAACCTTAAGCCCTCTTAGTTTGAGAGATATTACAATGAGCGTTAAAACGGTATCATCTGCGGTTACATCTACGTCAGTTCAATACACCCTAGACGTGATTCAAGAGGAAGCACGTCGGCTGGTGCATAAAGGAGTTGTGAGCCGCCAGCAACCCATATACACGCTTTGCCAATTCATCCCGGCGCGGGAATGGGCGTGGGTTGAGTGTGAATTGGAAAAGAACAATTATTTACTCAGGGATAGGATTGGCGATTTAATGGGGCATGAAGAATGGCAGAATGACTGAAGTCGTTGGTAGGCGCTTGCGTCAGCGGTCAGAGGTAACAAGCAAATCCTTCTGACAACTGACTCAAGATAGATGACAAAAAACAGATGGGAAAAAAGTCAATCAGTCGTAATCAGGCGATCGCAACAGAGCGATCGCCGCTACGATTTTTATGACCGATCGTCTTGAGAACGCAAATTTTCTAACTCCGCACGCATAGCAGCAATTTGGGCAATCAGTTCCTGGATTTCTAGCTGCACATCCGTTGCAGCAGCGGGGTTAGGCGTCGCGGGACTTGTACGGGCAGTTGGTGGTGTCGCGCTCGTGGTTTGATTGGTTTGTTGGCGCAACAGCGAATCAACGTAACTGCGAGCTTCCTGCTCTGTTATTTCGCCTTTTTCAGACCATTCTTGAGTCAACTGGATCAACTGTGACCCCAGCTGGGACAAAGTTTCGGATCGCTTTTGATCGTCTTGCAGGGTTTCGACTAGGGAAGCCGTAGCGCCTAGAGAAATGCGAAACCCTTGTTGCAGTAGCAGAATCAGGTTATCGGAGTTCATCGCCAATTTTAGCTAGGGTCAGGTAGTCGCTTTGGTGGCGGCATTAACGTCGAAGCAATAACAGCTGCTGTTAGAGCGACTGCCAAACCTAGTTTACAAGAATTTATCCAAAATAATAGAGCGGATTGCAGCGATAAAAGGTACACCTTGGTTTGTGTAGCGGCAGCATTAATGCTGCCGCTACACAAACAAGCCAAAAGGCTGTACCGCACTCGAAAAGCAATCGGCTGTATTTACCATACATCTACCCACTTTGGCTAGCCGACCTGCTCGATATACTGGCTAACATCATCAACGAGCCTGGTGAGTTCGGCTTCGCTGGTTAAGCGAATGCGATCGTCGCGGACCGTGAGCAGCACTTTGGCAGCAAAGGGACTAGGCCAAATATTAGGATTGCAGAAAATTTCCAGAAAAATATGCCCCGTGTATTGATATTCCATTGGTTTTTGGGGATTAGCTTTACCTGGTGCGCCCGAAGTTTGGACAGCAACGGCTTTTAACCGTTCCATCAACTGATTGAGCGCAGCTTGTAACTCCCGTGCGGCTTGGGGTGTGAAGTTAAAAGAGACGGAACCTTCTACCAAGTTGAGCCTGAGTGGGGAAGCAGACATAAGTAATAGATCTGAACGTTCATCGATCTATCTTACCGGGGGCGAGACTGGCAAGCGATCCGCGATAACTCGCACAGGACTTGCGCAAGAGCGTTACCAGAAACCCGGTTTCGACCTGGCTCTGGTTGCCTTTCCCAAGGATTTTTAGTATCGCCAAAGTTTCTTTGCATAGGCAAGCGATCGCCGATAACTCTCTATTGTCAGGAACGACCTACCGTCGTCAGCCCTACCTGAAATTACCTGAAATTACCTGAATTATCACAGTCCCGAATTTAACTGAATTATTGAATTGAATTATTCAACATACTAGCAATTGTAGAGTTAAAAACAACTCATGCAATTGCCACTCAATCTTTGGTTCAAACCTTTGAAAGAATGCCGAGAATTTTCCAGAAAAGCGCAGATTTTTGACTCGGCATAGCACAGAAGCCTCTAGAAACTGTCCAAGTTTTTTATTTCAACACATTCGTTCTGTAATTTTTGAGTATTTATCGGAGAACTAACAATGGAATTCCTCACCCCAGAAATCAACCCCTTGCGCTCCAACATTGGTTTAGAATCAGCTAGCAACAGCACCGCAGCACTCGGTTTAGATCGCGATCCCTTGCAAGGTTTGACTGCAAAGTTACCTGGGATGGGAGGAAGTGAAAGTGGGATAATTGACTCGCTGTCGATCGCGTCAACCGTGGATAAAGGGGCAGTCAGCAGCTTTATTCTGGGGAACGATTCGGTTGCGGGTGCGATTCGCCCTCCGGGCGATCCGCTGGGCGGAATCGCTCCTAACAACGCCCCCATCACCCGCGCTGATATCGATCCGCTCACAGGTGCATCCAACAAAACTGCTACAGCAGCAGCATTAGTCGCCGGAGTCGATTTAGCAGGTCAATTCTTTAACGTTGTGCCAACTTCTCTCCAAGCTGGGAATAGCGTTAACTTCCAGTACCAAATTCAAAACCTCGGAACGAATGTCGCCGGTGCATCTACGGTGAAATTCTACCTGTCCACCGATCGTTCCATTGGCGCCGGTGACTACGAATTGGGTAGCGCTTCTGTTGTTAGTTTAGGTGGCGGCGGTAACACGGGAATTTTAAACAAAACCTTGACCCTGCCAGGAGTCGGAAATGCTTTTTGGAAGTCGGTTGGTGATGGGAACTACTACATTGGTATGAAGGTAGATGCTAACAATCAAGTCGCCGAATCGAACGAAAATAACAACGCCAGCACGGGTTTACTCAAAGACTACGATAGCCTCAGCGTTGGAGGAACTAAAGTCGCTGACTTGTCTGGGAAATATTTCGATGTGATACAAGAACCCCTGAAAGCGGGAGACGGTTTCAGCGTCAACTATCAAATTCAAAATACGGGAGTTGGTACGGCTGCTGCCTCGACGGCGAAGTTCTATCTTTCCAAAGATAATGTTATCAACGCGAACGATTACTTCTTAGGCAGCGCCTTTATAGGCAGCTTGGCTAGCAACACCAGTACCGCAACTTTGACGCAGAATCTAACCTTACCTGGGGCTGGAAATCCCTTCTGGAGTGGCGGTGATGGAACCTACCGCATCGGCATGATTGTAGATGCCAACAACAATGTCAGCGAGACAAATGAAGCCAACAACGCCAGTACGGGCGAATTTAAAGACTTCGACAGTCTCTTGATTAACTACACCAAACTCAACCAAATTAAGGTCAACATTAACCGCGTTGCCCAGATCGATAATTTAGATCCCGATCCTATATTCGTCACCAACCGGGCTGACTTCTATTCCAAAGTAACCATCGCTGGGGTACAGCAGAGCAGTCCAACGATTGATGGCAAAGATGATGTGAGTCCCAACTGGCAGTTTATTCAAACGGCAGGAGGTCGAGTTCCGATCAAAATTGAACTGTGGGAAAGCGATACTGGCTCTGGTGACGAACACGTTGACATCAACTCAAGAAGGGGTTACAAAGATCTAAATCTCACCTACGATCCGCTAACTGGAGCGATCTATGGAGATGTGGCTGGCAGCAAGGGACAGCAAATCTACTCCTACGGTGCGGGTGACAGCGATCGCGGCAAGATTTGGTTCACGATCGATCACGTCTAGTGTTTCGCCGCAGCCAGTTTTAGGATAAGATTCAGATACCCGACTTCTCTAAGAAGTCGGGGATCTAGCTTTTGGCAGAGAAGGAGAAGAATCAGATAATAAGCTAAGACGCATTTAAATTGCTGGTTGAGACTGACGCGGAAGGGGACACACCAGACGCGGAGAGGGTTTGACGGTTTGTTTCCTAACTGAATAATATGCAATTTAGATGCACAACAGCTTATCATGTCGGTTTGAGTACCCATAGTTAGGACTGACGCTCTGACGCTCTGACGCTCTGACGCTCTGAGTTTTAATTATGGGTGAAAAGCCTGACATGATATAAAATATCTAACAGATTGCGGAAAAGATGTTTTTTTGTTGTATTTAACTGTGGGAATTTCAATTGAACTTCATATTATTTATGAATAAAAACCGGGTGCAATTTAAACTTAAATCAGTTTTAGCCGCAAGTTGGGCAATTGTTAGCCTGAGCAGTTGGCTTTCGCCTTCAATGGTGAGATCGCAGCCGTCAAATAATAGCGGTGAGTCAATTAAAATCCGCTTTGTGCTAGCAAATCCAGAACCACCAGATCGGGGAACTCCCACCAGCAATCGGGGAACTGGTAGCCGTGGCAACTGTTTATATAAACAGAACAAACCGCCTTTGACTAGCTTGGTGGGTAGCAATAATTTGGAGTTAACTGTCAGCGATCGCCCAACTTTTTGGGTGTACGTACCTTATACACAACAGGAAGCACCGAGTGGTGAATTTTCCTTGCAGGATGGCGAGAATGATGTTTACCGAACACGGTTTCAACTGCCAGCTACCCCCGGAATTGTTAGCATTAGCCTGCCAGCAAACCAAAAACCTTTGGAGGTGGGGAAAACTTATCGTTGGTACTTTGAAATGAATTGTCCGCGCACAGAAGCAGGAGATCAAGTGACTCCCGCTTCTGTTACGGGATTAGTGCGACGAGTTTCACCTTCTGCCGCTCTGAACAATGCGTTAAATTCGGCAAAAAATCCGCTGCAACGCATTGCGGCTTACGCGCAGCATAGCATTTGGTACGACACGCTCACCGAATTGGCTAAACTGCGCTCAAATCCGGCGCAGAATCCTGGGATTGAGGGCATTTGGGCGGAGGTGTTGAGCGATCGCAATATTGGATTAGAAAATATTGCCAAAGAATCTCTTGCGGGCAATATTACAACCAATTCCCGATCAGAGTAAAGGCAGCCCAGTGATAAGGGCGATTGTAATCGGTTTGGGAGTAATCAGTTAAAAAGGCAATTTGAGTATTTCGCAGTGCTTCGGCTTTGGTGATTTGAGGATTTTTTAGTTGTTGATAAAACCGGGTCATAAATTCAGCCGTGGACGCATCGTTTACTTGCCATAATGTTGCTAATGTGCTGCTTGCTCCCGCTCGAATCGCAACTCCTGCCAATCCCAAAGCCGCTCGTTTATCCCCCAAAGCTGTTTGGCAAGCACTCAATATCAGTAATTGAATAGAGTTTTGCGTTGGGTTTTTGCTCCGCAATAAATTATCTAAATCTCTAACATTGATGCGTTGGTTCCAATCTAAAAGGAAGGTGTTTTGTAGATTGGAGCTAAATTTGCCATGAGTGGCAATGTGAACGACGTTATAAGGAGCATCGTTAATTTGTTTTTGAATTTTTTCTTGCTGAAAATCTTGATTTTCTAGTTTTTCACTTTGGTCGAGTTGTTTTTGGATTGCCTCCAATTCCACAGTTACGTTATCGATGGGGGAAAAACCTTCTGGCTCAAAACTAGGAGCATTGGCGGCTCCGGCAAGGATGGCTCTGATATTTTTTCTTAACAGCGGCTGGGGATTAATTAATTGTAAACCAGGGGTAACAACAACCGCATACTGTTCTATCAGATATTGTTTCCCCGTATAGAGAGCCGCCGGCGGAATATTTCGCAAGGAACCATCTAGGACAAACACCAAAGTTTTGAGCGGTTTTTGGTTGGGCTGGGCGAAATTTTCTAAATCGGCTGACAAGGGTTTAATTAACCATTCATAAAGCTGTTTTGCAGCTGCTTTTATTTCGCTCAAGCTGATGCTGCGTTGTGTCAAAGCAATTCGCAATTCTCGTACAGCTTCGTCTACTTGAGCTTCAGTTACACCCTGATTTGTGTAGTGGTGTAAGTTATCTTTTCCGGGAAGTTTGACGATAATTTCTAAGCGATTTTTGAGAATAATTGGATAGATAATTGCTGCTTGTTTATCTAATTCGTCAATATTAACTGGATCTGATTTTGCACAGGCATCCCGGAAAAAGTTGTCCAATTCTGCTAATTGCAGCGATTCCATGACGTTTCTAGCTTGGATCAAGTTGTCTTGAGTGGGAGAGCGCAACAATAAATCAACTAATTCTCGGTAGACTGGTTCTACAGTTTCTCGGAATGAAAACTGGATTTCGGGATTGAGAGAAACTAAATCGCTGCGGAGATTATTTAAGGTATTAACGGCTGCTTTGTAATATGCGATCGCTTCCGAATTAGTTGGTAAATTACTCTGCAAAATTCGCCCGATCTGCCACTGCCATTGATAGGCAATATCTGACGCATTCAGTTGTTGAGCAATCAAGAGTGCTGCTTGGGTTAAATTTTTAGCTTTTGACCAATCTTGGGTTTTTTCATAAAATTTACCCAGCATTCCCAAAGCATAGGATTGTGCCCTTTTATCTTGTAAGCTTTCTGCTTGTTGAATTGCCGCATTCAAAAAAGTAGGTATATCGCTTTCTCTGCTTTCTAATTTTAGCAAACTTTCAGCGAAATTGACAGCAGCATAGACAGATTCCCGACTCGCATGCAGTGTGGAAATTTGGGATAAAATTGGAGGTAACAACGATTGAGCATCTGAGATTTGGTTAATTTCAATTAACAAACTCAACTGATTGAGTTGGGCTTGCAGGCGCGTGAGGGTTGAGGATGAGATCGCCACTGCTTTTTGATAGCGATCAAGGGCTTTTTGGGTATAGTTATTGCCAGCTTGTTCATCGTTAAAGATTGCTGCTCTTTTAGCTAAAGTTCGCTCCGTATTGCCTAAACTCAGCAAGGTTTCGCTTTCTAGTTGCGGCGATTTTGGCAAGCGTTGAACGACTGCCAAACTCAGGGTTAAAATTCTGTAAGATTCATCGATATCTCCGGCGAGACGCAGCATTTTACCGAGATTCCGCAAACCAGTTGCTTTGAGGGAAGAATCCGGTTGTGCTTGCAATTTTTGTTCGATTTGTGCAAAGAGTTTTTCGGCACGTCGGTACAATCCCAAAGCTTGCATTGCCTCAGCTTGATTAATTTGGCTACCGAGTACTCCCACTTCATCCCTCGCTTGTGCATAGAATATTTCGGCTTGTCGCCAAGTTTCTAGGGCAGTTTCGGCTTTTCCCGTCGCTAATTGCAGACGCCCTTGTGCGTTTAAAACTTGGGCGTGGACTTGTTCGTTTTTACCGTTTTGTGAGTTGAGTAACGACAGACTTGTATTAATGGCTGTTGCTGCTGCTTGCCACTGTCCGAGTTTTTGATACGCTAACGAGAGCCAGCTTAATGTTTGTGCTTGTTTAATTTTATCGCCGGATATTTCATAACTTTGTACGGCTTGCTGTAGGGTGCGGACTGCTGCGGAAAACTGTCCGGCATCATAATGGTTTTTGCCTGCTTCTACAAGGGCTAAAGCTGTGTTTTGAGGGGGGATAGATAGTTGTGCTTTGACTGGTTGTATTGCATGGATGCTAAGACTCAAAATTAGTCCTAAAATGGCGAGAATAGAGATATTGCTAAAGTAGTACCAGAGGGGCAGGATGCCCATGCCACAAGAGTGATTTTTTCTGGTGGTGTAGTAGTACCAGAGGGGCAGGATGCCCATGCCACAAGAGTGATTTTTTCTGGTGGTGTAGTAGTACCAGAGGGGCAGGATGCCCATCCCACAAGAGTGATTTTTTCTGGTGGGGTAGTAGTACCAGAGGGGCAGGATGCCCATCCCACAAGAGTGATTTTTTCTGGTGGGGTAGTAGTACCAGAGGGGCAGGATGCCCATGGCACAAGAGTGATTTTTTCTGGTGGGGTAGTAGTACCAGACGGGCAGGATGCCCATGGCACAAGAGTGATTTTTTCTGGTGGGGTAGTAGTACCAGACGGGCAGGATGCCCATGGCACAAGAGTGATTTTTTCTGGTGGGGTAGTAGTACCAGACGGGCAGGATGCCC
>NZ_BLAY01000095.1 GCF_020521235.1 Microseira wollei NIES-4236
ATTCACAGGGAAATTGGCAACAAAGCGGGGGAAGCGACGACTCTCAGCCACATTGGGTTAGTTTACCTTTATCTAGCTCAGTATCCCAAAGCCCTAGAACTCTATCAGCAAGCCTTAGCCATTTACAGGGAAATTGACAACAAAGCAGCGGAAGCGACGACTCTCAGCGGCATTGGGTTAGTTTATAACAATCGAGGACAGTATCCCAAAGCCTTAGAGTTTTATCAGCAAGCCTTAGCCATTCACAGGGAAATTGGCAACAAAGCGGGGGAAGCGACGACTCTCAGCCACATTGGGTTAGTTTACCTTTATCTAGCTCAGTATCCCAAAGCCCTAGAACTCTATCAGCAAGCCTTAGCCATTTACAAGGAAATTGGCAACAAAGCAGGGGAAGGGCAGACCCTCAGCGGCATTGGGTCAGTTTACCGCAATCTAGGACAGTATCCCAAAGCCTTAGAGTTTTATCAGCAAGCCTTAGCCATTCACAGGGAAATTGGCAACAAAGCGGCGGAAGCGACGACTCTCAGCAACATTGGGTCAGTTTACAACAATCTAGCTCAGTATCCCAAAGCCTTAGAGTTTTATCAGCAAGCCTTAGCCATTCACAGGGAAATTGGCAACAAAGCGGCGGAAGCGACGACTCTCAGCGGCATTGGGTTAGTTTATAACAATCTAGGACAGTATCCCAAAGCTCTAGAATTCTATCAGCAAGCCTTAGCCATTCACAGGGAAATTGGCAATAAAGTGGGGGAAGGGGATACTCTCAACAATATTGGGCAAGTTTACCTCAATCTAGCTCAGTATCCCAAAGCCCTAGAATTCTATCAGCAAGCCTTAGCCATTCACAGGGAAATTGGCAACAAAGCGGGGGAAGGGAGGACTCTCAGTAACATAGGTGACTTGCTAGCCAAACAGAACCAGCCAGAATTAGCGATCGCTTTCTACAAGCAATCGGTCAATGTTACAGAAACAATTCGGCAAGATTTACGAGTGCTATCACGAGTACAACAGGAATCCTATACACAAACCGTTGCAGGCAGCTATCGCGCTTTAGCCGATTTATTAATAGCTCAAGGACGAATTTTAGAAGCGCAAGAAGTATTAGAACTCCTGAAAAACCAAGAATTACGCGACTACACCCGCAATGCCAGGGCGGGGGGTCAAACTTCCGGCATTGCCTTAAATGCCACCGAGGAACAGATTATTAAACAATATGGCAGCTTGATAGCATTTGGACGGCAGGTAGATGAGTGCAAGCAAACCCAGTGCAGTCAATTAAGCCAACTCAACGAACAGCTACAAGCTGTGACCGAGCAGTATAATCAGACTGTGCAGGCATTGAAAAAACCGATAAGCGATCGCCTAGCCCAAGACCGCGCCTTCCTCAATCCCGAAACCCTCGCCGGTCGCAAAGCCAAAGAAATAGTCGAATCTCAACCCAATACAATACTAATTTATCCCTTTGTCCTGGAAGACAAAATCTGGCTGCTGTGGGCATCAAAAGGGGGCATAATCAAAAGCATCCAAGTTCCTGTCAATCGGCGTCAACTAGGGCAAGCAGTCGTAGAATTTCGCCAAGTCGTGCAAGATTCTAATTCAGGAATTAACGAAGTTCAAACAGCAGGAAAAAAACTTTACGACTGGCTCATTAAACCCCTCGAACCCGAATTAAAAGCCAATAAGATTCAAAATTTAGTCTTCTCCTTAGACCAGGTAACGCGCTACATACCGATCGGCGCTTTGTTTGATGGCAAACAATATTTGATTGAAAACTATAGCGTTTCTACAGTGCTATCAGCCGACCTGACAGACTTGCGCGATCGCCTCCCTTCCGGCACGCAAAACACCCCCGTTCTAGCATTAGGATTATCCAATGCCGTTGCAGGCTTTAATTCCCTCCCCAACGTACCAGCAGAATTAGATGCGATCGTGCGAAATCAACCCACCGATACCCAAGGAATATATCCCGGTACCAAGTTCCTCAACGGTGCCTTTGACTTTGCCACATTGCGCGATAACTTAATAGGAAAAAAGATATTGCACATCGCCACCCACGGAGATTTCGTCCGGGGACGCCCAGAAGAATCCTTTCTTTTATTAGGCACGGGTGAAAAGTTAACCATACCCCAAATAGAAACCTTACAAGATTTAAGCGACGTGCATTTAGTCGTCTTATCCGCTTGCGAAACAGCACTAGGTGGCCCCGACGCCGATGGTTTAGAAATAGCAGGCATTAGCTATTATTTTCTCAATCGAGGAGCTAAAGCAGTAATGGCATCTCTATGGCAAGTGAGCGATAGAAGTACCAGTCTGTTAATGCAAAATTTCTACAGCAATTTAGCCAATGGGAATATCACAAAAACCGCAGCATTGCGACAAGCACAACTGAGTTTGCTCAAGGGCAATCCCTCGGCAACTGCTAGCAATCAGCCGCAATTTGCTCATCCCTACTACTGGGCAGCATTTATTTTAATTGGCAATGGACTATAAAGGTAATCGGTAATTGCCTCGTATCAAACCCGCCAGGGAATAAATTCCAAGGGCTTTTAGCGAAAGTCCGTTAAAACAAACTGATTTGATAGAATTTAGTCGGTTAATTACCCTCGTTCCCCAGGCGGTCACCTGGGAACGCCATTAGCCATTAGCCATTAGCCATTAGCCATTAGCCATTAGCCATTAGCCATTAGCCATTAGCCATTAGCGATTAGCCATTAGCCACTCGCGCATATACTGAATTACCAATTGTGGCTGTTCCTGCTGCACCCAGTGACTGCAATTGGGAATGTACTTAATTTGGAAATCCTTCACAAAAGTTTCTGTTCCGTAGGTGAGTTCCTTACCAAGTGCCGTATCGTTTTCCCCCCAAATCATCAAAGTAGGAACATCGAGGACGCCCCAGGAGCGATTTAAGAGTCCATGCTGAAAAACATTGCGGTAATAATTCAACATCGCCGTTAAAGCACCGGGTTTTGCTGCCGCCTCTTTGTAGGCATTAATATCTTCCTGGGTGAAAGCTGTTTTATCAATCGCCATTCCTTTGAAAGCAGTTTCAATTGATTGATAATTGTTCCATTGCAACTGCAATTATGGTATAATTGGTAATTGAAAAAAGAAAATATACCAACTGCGGAGCAACTGTTGAGGCGTCATTAACCCAGAACCAAATTTAGCCGGGTGGGGGATATTCATCACGCTCAAGCGTTCTACCATTTCGGGATGGGCGTAGGCGAAACACCAAGCAATACCACCCCCCCAGTCATGGGCAACTAACACGCAACTAGAGTATCCCAGTCCTTTAATAACACCCTCGATATCTTTGATAAACTCATCCATCACATACGCCGATTTTTCCGATGGTTTATCGCTGTCGTTATAACCGCGCAAATCGAGAGCAACGACCTTATAATCTTGAGCAAATTCCAAGATTAAATGTCGCCAGGAATACCAAAATTCCGGAAAACCGTGCAACATCAGCATTAACGGCCCTTCTCCCTGGGTGACGTAATGCAGTTTGATGCCTTGTAGCTCGATCTGTTTACCTTCCGTTTACCCTTGGCAAGGATTCAACCCTTACGAAAAAAGGTGATTACAGCCAAGGCAACTGAAGTTCTGTTTACCTTCTGTTTACCCTGCGCCCGCTGCGGGCATGACTGTAAACCCCTGAAAAGCTTATATAATAAGGGATGGGCAGTACTGGATTTGAACCAGTGGCTCTCTGCTTGTAAGGCAGATACTCTACCGCTGAGTTAACCGCCCGGTGTTTAACCGACTTTCTTATCATAGCACAGGGTCGCGAGAAAAGCGATAGTATTTTTCGAGAATATTTTTCTGGTGATACAGAACCAAAGTTCATGCCCTCTGGTCGGACGCACGATCGCATCACGTTGTGGAGCTTGCCTGTTGTGGCGGGCGGTACTTACGCGCTTACGCACAACGGCAATTTAACCTTGTTGCTGTCGGGAAGCTTTTTATTCGCGGGGTTGATGTTTGGTCCAGACTTGGATATCTACTCGCGGCAATATCAACGCTGGGGCTTCTTGCGGTGGATGTGGATACCTTACCAAAAAAGCCTGCGCCATCGGTCGATGCTGTCTCATGGGGTAATTATCGGTACGGTGGTGCGAAGTCTCTACCTTCTGGGTTGGATCGCGGTGGTAGGATTTTTGGGGTTACTCGTTGCCCAAGCGGTTTGGGATGTAACCTGGACATCTGAGGAAATAGCAGAATTAGCGATCGCCCACCTGCAACAGCACTATGGAGAATCGATTGCTGTTTTTCTCGGTTTGGAATTGGGGGCAATGAGTCATTATCTCAGCGACTGGGGCGGGAGTGTCTACAAGCGCTTTCAGGCTAAGGTGAGGAAGAAACGAACCGCCAAGACGCCAAGGACGCCAAGGGTA
The DNA here is from genome assembly GCF_020521235.1 of Microseira wollei NIES-4236. Taxonomy (GTDB): domain Bacteria; phylum Cyanobacteriota; class Cyanobacteriia; order Cyanobacteriales; family Aerosakkonemataceae; genus Microseira; species Microseira wollei. The sequence continues at coordinate 4,401 of NZ_BLAY01000095.1, forward strand.
AGAGAGAAACGAACCGCCAAGACGCCAAGGACGCGAAGATAAGATGAAGAGGGGGTTTTGCAGGGTGTTTTTCTATGTCCAATTTTGAGGCATCGACTGAGTCTGCAATTGACGCACTGCGACGGCTAATTGAGGTGGTGGCTAAGTTGCGAAGTCCTGATGGGGGTTGTCCTTGGGATTTGGCTCAAACGCCTGCATCTCTGATACCTTATGTGATTGAAGAAGCCTACGAGACAGTCTATGCAATTCGTAGTGGAGATCAAGATGCGATCGCCGAAGAGTTGGGGGACTTGTTGTTACAGGTAGTACTGCAAGCTCAAATTGCTGGGGAATATGGTCAATTTAGCCTGAAAGAGGTGGCGCAAGGTATTGCCCAGAAGTTAATTCGCCGTCATCCTCACGTGTTTGCAGGTCTGGAAGTCCAGAGTGTAGATGAAGTCCGGCAAAATTGGGAACAAATCAAAGCGGCAGAAAAAGGTGAAACTCCTGAAGCACAACAGTTACTCAGTTCTAAACTCAGTCGATATTCCCGTACTCTACCGCCGTTAACAGCAGCGATGAAGATTTCCCAAAAAGCGGCAGCAGTCGGGTTTGAATGGGAAAATATCGAGGGTGTTTGGGCGAAATTTCAGGAAGAATTGGCGGAATTTCAACATGCGATCGCTCACGAAACAAAAGCAGAACAGCAAGCTGAGTTGGGAGATTTACTATTTGCTATAATTCAATTAGCTCGTTGGTATGACCTCGATCCGGCAGCAGGTTTGCAAGGCACAAACGAAAGATTTATTCAGCGACTGATAAAAATGGAAGCAGCAGCAGACCGGCCCCTGTCTGATTACACGTTAGATGAATTGGAACATCTTTGGCAACAAGCTAAGGCTGAATTAGCTGCTCAAAAGCAAGGGCAAGACCAAAATCAAAATAATAGCGATCGCACCTAGCTTCAACTTATCGAAATGGGTTGAAACCCTCGCGCTCAAAGTAATTAGGTCAGGACTTACCCACGACGAGGCCAGAAACCCGGTTTCGACCGTCGAACGCGAGTGCGGAAGGGAGGCATATCTCGAGTTTCCTCTCCCAACGATTTTTCGGATCACCTTTGTTTCTTTGCGTAAGTCCCGTAGGTGTTTCTAAATAAACAGAACACCCAGATACCCGACTTCTCGCGAGAAGTTGGGTATCTAGCTATTTCGGTCAAGCGGGCGAGGAAGCCCGCGTCCCTGTCTAAAGACAGGTTAAAGAAAAAAAAGATTTGTGTCGAGGCACGCAGCTCTCCAGTGTCCTGATTTAAATTTTTACATGCGCCCTATGGGATTTTACTAAGCGCTCTTTGGCTGAGTAGATATACAGGATTGAAAAGCTAAACCGATCTCGATTTAAAGTGTATTAATTTTGACGTAATTGCCAGGTGCCAAATCAGCTATCCAATGGGGAATTTCTTCAGATTTAATTAATTAAATAACAGGCAGCAGAAATTTATACTTTAAGCAAGTAGGCGATTATAATTAAACTCGGATATGTAAGCTTTTGTAAAAACTGGCAAAATTGGCAAAACAGCTAAAGTAGATTAGTTTTTATTAACTTATATAGCTGTGTTTGTTGATGTCTACCTACTGCCTTCCCCGGCTAAGGGTGGGAAGGGAATAAGCGCTAATTCAGATTAAATAAAGACGAAAACTATCTATATGGTTACCGACAAAAATGCCGCTATGCTTGGGCTGGTTGGAGGAAACCAAGCGATGGCTCCATTACCCGTGCCACCTTTGCTAAATCCCCAAACGGTTCCCAAGTTCGTTAATCCATTACCGAACCTCCTGGCGCCTGGATTCTTTATTGATGCCAGGAATGGAGGTAGGTTCAACATCTCGATCAGCCAGGGTACCCATAATTTTGGATTGGGGACGGGAATACCCCAAGGGCAGGCGTGGGGTTACCATAGTCCTTCGGCTCCGCTTTGGGATGCTGCTGGTCTGAATTACCTTGGACCTGCAATCGTGGTGCAGAAGGATGTACCCATTACGGTTAATTGGACTAGCAATCTCCCGAAACAACACCTGCTGCCGGTAGATACCTCGTTGCACTGGGCTTTTACAGGCACTAACTATACCATCAGCAACGACGGCGTTCCCGTGGTCACCCACCTACATGGCGGACGTAATAGATCCCAATACGACGGCCTTCCAGATGCCTGGTTTACTTCTACTGGCAAAGGGGGAAGGCTGGCGATCAACAATGGGAACGTTCAACCCTATACTTACTTCAACGACCAGGAAGCGGGTAACATCTGGTATCACGACCACGCTCTGGGCATCACTCGCCTGAATGTTTACGCTGGTTTGGCAGGTTTTTACATCGTTAGGGATCGGTACGATACCGGCGGTCACGACGATCTGAGGACGCCACAAAATGAAGGCAATCCCCTCGGACTTCCAGGTGGCTCCTATGAAATTCCCTTGGCGATTCAAGACCGCCAGTTTACTGCAAACGGTCAGCTTTTCTACCCATCCGCCCCGCCAGTTCCGGGCGCACCGAATCCCAGCGTCCTGCCGGAGTTTTTCGGCGATACGATCCTAGTTAACGGCAAAGCTTGGCCTGTGCTGGATGTAGAACCCCGCCAATATCGCTTCCGCTTGCTGAACGGATCTGATTCGCGGTCGTACAATCTGTTCTTTGACAAGGGAGTGAAGTTCTCCCAAATTGGGACAGATGTCGCCTTGCTGAATGCGCCGGTAGATGTGAATAAATTGTTCCTTGCTCCGGGGGAACGAGCTGATGTTGTGGTTGATTTCTCCAAATTGGCGGGGAAAACAATCGTGATGCAAAATAACGCCGCCGGACCGATGCGCCGACCAACGATCCTCGATCCGCAAACGACGGGGCAGATTATGGCGTTTCGCGTTAATAAGCCTTTAGACCCGAATTATCCGCTGACGCCGGTGCCTGCAACTTTGCGCGGAGGGGCAAATCAGCCAGCAGCGATCGCACCTTTAACCCCCACGATCGATCCAGTAACGGGGCAGCCAATAACTAAAAAACTGGCTTTGTTCGAGGGAACCGATGATGCCGGACGCATCAAACCTCAACTCGGAACCGTCGCCAATGGTGCCTTAAAGTGGGAAGACCCGATTACCGAGTATGTGAAGTTGGGCAATACCGAAGTCTGGGAATTCTACAACACCACCCCCGACGCCCATCCCATCCACTTGCACGAAACCTCGTTCCAAATTCTCAATCGGCAGAAGTTTACGGCGAATCAGCTATCCCCAACGGCACCTTTAACTAATATTAACCTTCTCGGACAGCCGAAGCCACCTGCTGCCAATGAGGCTGGCTGGAAAGACACGGTAGTGGTGAATCCAGGGGAAGTTGCCCGCATCGTCGCTAAGTTCGACCTGCCGGGAGAGTATGTTTGGCACTGCCACATCCTTTCTCACGAAGACCACGAGATGATGCGACCGTACCAAATTGTTTAACGCTAATTGCTAATTGCTAATTGCTAATATAGTATTTTTCCTGACATTAGCTATTAGCGATTAGCAATTAGCTGCACGTTTGAGATAACTAGCAACTTGCGTTAACTACTGTGAGCAAGTTGCCAGCATTCTTGCGCGATCGCCCAATCTTCTTGTGTATGAATCACCAATACTCGCACCTTTGAATCTGGCGTTGCAATATCTCGATCTTCTGACAATTTCTCCTGGTTTTGTTCTAAATCTAGTTTCAATCCCAGAAAGCCAAATGCTTCGCAAGCACCTGCCCGCACTTCGTAAGCATTTTCACCGATGCCTGCGGTAAAAATTAATGCATCTAATCCTCCCAAACTGGCGAGCATCGCACCGATGCTAGACCGCAAGCGATGGATGAAGATATCAAACGCTAGTTGGGCGCGATCGCTACCATTTGCCATCGCTTCCCCAATTTGCCGCATGTCATTCGAGACGCCGGAAACGCCCTTTAAACCCGACTGGCGATTCAGAATATCATCCAACTTATCAACTGTGTAATCTGGTTGCCGCAGCAGGTGAATTAAAATACCGGGGTCAATTGAACCGGAACGACTGCCCATCATCAATCCTTCCAAGGGCGTGAACCCCATTGTGGTGTCGATGCTGCGACCTTCACGTACTGCTGCGAGGGAACAACCGTTACCTAGATGGCAGGTAATTATACGTAATCGGTTTAAGTCTTTACCGAGAATTTGAGCCGCGCGCTGGGCGCAATATTGATGGCTGATGCCGTGAAAGCCATAGCGGCGAATCCCCATTTCCAGCCATTCGTATGGCCCCGGATAGACAAACGCAGCGGGGGGCAGGGTTGCGTGGAAGGCGGTATCAAATACTACTACTTGCGGAACGGTTGGCAAGATTTTCTCGATCGCTGCGATGCCTTCTAGATTAGCGGGATTGTGGACGGGAGCGAAGATGGAAAGATGTGCGATCGCATCCTTAACTTCCTTGGTAACAAATGTGCTTTGTCGATATTCTTCTCCCCCATGCACCACCCGATGACCGACGATGTTAATTTCCCCAGGATTTTCTATTACCTGAGTTTTTCCATTCCAAAGAGTTGCCAGCATTTGAGCAGTGCCATCCGCACGAGAAGAGGAAGGCAATGTTTCTTTTATTACATTTCCTTGGGCAGTTTTGACTTTGAGTTCTTGGTGCGTCCAGTCAATTTGAGCTTCCCAAAGAGGTTTTGGGGGATGTTCTGGAAGAGTCGCTCCTATTAGTTCGTAGAGGCAACTTTTTTGACTGCTCGATCCGGCATTTAGGACTAATATTTTCATAGGGGTGTTGATTGTGACTGGTGCGATCGCCCAGCGTTCCATAGGCAATCGCTACCCTTAGAATCATTGCACTGTTTGGTATTTGATTTGAGGGGCGATCGCTAGTATATCTCGTTCTTCATGACCACAGCCGCTGAACTGGATAAGCATCAAATGCCCCATCGCGACTAATTAAAACAAGAGAATGATTCATCGCCTGTGCTACCAAAATGCGATCGAAAGGATCTCTATGATGTAGAGGAAGATTTGCATACAACTGGATGTCTTCAAATGCAATTGGTAGCAGCTGAATATTAATGTATTGCAATTCCAGCCGCAGGTCTTGAAATGGTCGATTCAGTTGCAGCTTACCGAGATTAATTTTAATCGAAATTTCCCAAAGGCTGGCAATACTAAAATACCAACCTGTTTTAGTATCAATCGCTTCTTTTGCTTTACTACTTAGATTGGAATCGCCAAGCAAATACCAAAGAAAGGCATGAGTATCTAAAAGGAATTCCATGTTACATATATTCCTTTAGATCTTCGAGTGGTTGCTCGAAATCATCAGACATAACGATCTGACCAGCCCAACTACCATAACCGTGAAGTCGTTCAGGTTGTTCTTGAGATGATTCAGGTTTTGTGTATTTTTCAATTAAATATTCTGCATAATGCAGTATCTCTTTTTTTAAAGATTCTGGCATTTTGAGGATGGTTTGAAAAATTTCTATATCAATAGTCATGATTTCTGTGCAATTTTTACTAGGTCACATTCACGTATTATACCGTAATTGCAATCCGAAGGTGCGGCGATCGCTCTTTCCCAAAGCAACACTAAACGCCGATCGATGTTGGGTTTCGTTCCAAGGTCCCAACCTACGGGAGAGCAGCGATCGCTACAGCGTCCAATCTTCGATGGAGAGTCCGGGAACTTGACCAAAGTCTCGTTGGTTGCGAGTGACAATGGTAGCACCGATGGACAAGGCAATGGCTGCAATTCGCATATCTTTTTGCAGGCGATTTTTCCGTAAGGGTGGGTTATCTTTTAACAGTTTCTTGAGACAAGTATCAGCTTCGGGTGTAAAGTCCAGTAACTCAATAGTTTGGAGATATTTTACTGTTGTCCAAAGTTGTGAATAGAGTGCAGGTAGGTTATGCACTTGGGAAGGATCGTTAATTCTGACAACCCAGCCATTGAAGAGTTCTTGAACAGTGATAATCGTAACGGCAAATGGATGCTTTGCCGCCTTAGCAGTAAGTTGGGGATGATTGTAGAGAATCAGTGAAACGCAATCGGTATCTTTGAATATATCGACACACTTTCGATCGCCTCTACAGGTAATAGGAAGGATCGACTTCCGAGTCATCATCTGAGGTGCGTTCGGCGCGAATTGACTCCATAATTGCTACAAAATCAGCATCGTCTTTAAACACACCTGCAAATTTCATCCAATTAGGTTCTGAAGTCTGAATTGGTACGTTCCATGTAATCGCTTCAATATTTTTTAGCCGTTCTAAAAAGGTAGCTTGAATTTGTGCGTTCGCGATAGCGATGCGGAGCATTATCGCGGCTTCTCGTGTTTCTGCTTTGACTCGACAGTCGGGAAACTCTCTAACAGATGCCGCAACTTGCCCCGATGTGAGTGATTCTAGCAAGAGCGTCACCTTGAGGTTGTGGAATGGATCGGACTGCGACAACTCTAGGTTCATCATGTTAAAAGATTAATGATGATTTTTACCTTTATTGTATCGCAGACATCGATGTTTATGGAAGTTCGCTCATCCCCAAGGTTTGCAAGGCGATCGCTCTGTGTCCAATCATCGCATTGTCATGATGGAAATGGATAAGATTGTGAGTGAAAAAAGATTTTGGTTAACGTGCTTCAACCTAATTTAGAAGGAAAGGCGATCGTTATCCGTGCAAGCATTGTAATGCTTGGGAGTCTGCTGTGAAAAGTCAGGTCATGGCTCATTGACTTCAGGTGTCACTAATTCCTGCGGATGTACAACTGTAATGCTTGACGTGACTGTAAAATCACTTGGATTGAAGGTCAAAAGATGTGTAATTCCACCTGCAAGCATGACGGCAATGAGACGGGCATCATGAGTACGTTTACCCATAACTTTGCCATTTGTGACCAACTCTAACCAATTGGGAAAAATCTGTGGGGATTCTTCTATCAATGGGAAGCGATTAAGAAGCTCGTCTATTATGTTTCGCGTTTTTGAAGTAGTCCATCCTAAGCCATTTACTTCAACTGGTCGTGTGGCAACTACCCAAAGTTCAATCAATACTTGCGCTGTCAAAAAACATTCATTCCCTTGGTTTAGTAAATGATATACTGCTTCTGTAGCAAGATGATGTTGCAGATCCGAAGTGTTACAAAAACGCAAGACAACATTGGTATCTAGCAGATATCTTGTCATTCTTCGTAAATCAGATCGCGGCTAAAGGCTTCATCAGGTAAGCTTACACTTGTTGTAGGGAGTTGAGCAATCCAATCGCGGAACTCCCTAGCTCGTTCTGCTGCTGTTGCCGTTTGCCAAAAGGGAACAAAAGATGATGTAATCCGATCGGAACCAGACTCAATTAAGGTGATGAAATCAGCAATTTTCTTAAGTTGGTCTTCGTTTAATCTGTCTAATTCCTGTTTAAGCTTTTCTCGCAGCATAACTGATGGTTGGGTAAAAGCATGTTTATTATATTGTAATCGATCTAATCGACCCACGATGTGCGATACGTGAGTAGCGCATCCCTCAGTGCGATCGCCAAGCTTGTCGTAAGCGATCGCTCCGTGTCCAATCATCTCATTGGCATGGTGGAAAGGGTGTGCCTTGCCTTTTGCTTATGGGCGATCGCTCTTTGTCTAATCATCGGATTATCATACTAGAAATACAGTAAGATTGTGAACGGTCAAAAAATGTCACAAATTACCACGACTGAATTACCCCAAACCCTCCAGACTCTATTTATAGAGGTCGAACGTACCAAAACCCCTCTCACTGTCATTCATGAAGGAAAACCATTAGTGATTATTTATCCTGCGATCGCGCCAGCTCCACGCCCTGCATTTGGCGCAATGAAAGGAAGCGGTGAAATATTAGGAGATTTAATTGCTCCTGTTGCCCAACCGTGGGAAGTTTTAGAATGAAACTTTTACTAGATACTCACATTTGGCGCAAGGTATTTACTTGGCGACTCACGCCTATCGCTCCAACTTCAGACGGCGATCGCTCATCAGAAAAAAGAATTTGCGATCGCGCAAGCGTTATGGAAGTATATCGCACTGGTTAGGATGCGATCGCTGTTTATGCGTGGTAGTTGCAGCTTTCTTAGGTATGATGTAGTCTTGTCTTCTCTAGATCTGCGGCATAATGGCCAAATTACCAGACCAAACTTTAACTACTATCTTTTACTTGCAGCGACGGTTGGTAGAACTGATCGATGAAGCCAAAGCTACTGAGTTTGCTCTATTTGAACGGTTTGGCGAGAATGAGGAAACCCTGCCCGAATTAGACCAAATGCAAAGCAGTGTCGAGAGACTCAGAATGCCTTACTCGCGTTTACATACCTTGGCACTTGGGATAGCTGAATACCAGCCGATGGCGACCGATGCTATGCTAAACTTATTAGCTCAAACCATTGAACAGACTGAGGCATTGATCGGTGCTGTCGAGGCAAGCATTTCTGAAACCAAACAAAATTGGAATTTGCCATGAATCAACAATCTCAAATACCCGATCCCCAGACGAGAGCGCGAAGTGTGGCTAGGTGGCGCGAAGTTAACCAACAGATCGACTTGCTTACACTCCAGCTTGATGAATTAATTGCGATGGTAGAATCTGGTGTGCGGGAGCAACGTTTAGTTAGACTTCAGGGTAAAGGTAAAGATCGAGCAGCAACAGAAACTATTAAAGAGTAAGTTATGGTGTGGGCGATCGCCGCTCTTTATGCCTGCTGTTGCGATCGCGCAGCGGAAGGGAGGCATATCGCATAACGTGTTGTAGGCGATCGCTCATCAGAAAAAAGAATTTGCGATCGCGCAGCTAGCGGCAAGGCAATATCACAATGGTTAGGCAGCGATCGCGATAGCGAGCGGAGCATTATCGCTACCTGTTCAATCATCGCATTGATATAGTGTAAATGGCTCAACCTACGAGATAGCAGTGAATTAACTATGGTATGATTGATAAATAACAATTAATTTATAACATGAGTGTGAGGAAGTGATTCCAGAATTTGATGAAAATGGCAATCTACCACCAGGAGTTCATTTTTGCGAATGGGAGGAGTTTAATGAGAGATTTAATACAAATCTTAGAAGACAGAATATGATAAATGGGTTGGAACTAGCAATGACTCAGTTGAAAGCAGCAGGTTGTAGGACTATTTATATTAATGGTAGTTTTGTTACTATTGAACCAAACCCTAACGATTTTGATGCTTGTTACGATCGCGAAACTGTAGACATGAATAATCTGAGAGTTAATGCTCCTCGATTGTTTAATCATTATGACCGAAATGCTCAAAAAGCCAAATATAAAGGCGAGATTTTCCCAGCGGATCAACCCGTAGGTAATTACGGAGATAATTCTTTTGAGTTTTTTCAAAAGGATAGAAATAAAAATAAGAAAGGAATCATAGCAATAGATTTAATGAGGTGGTCACCATGATTAAAAATGAATTACAGTATGAAGTTAGTCAAGAATGGGTAGAAAAATTCACAAAAACTCTAGCAGCGATGGAGCAGGATGAAGAAGCAAAAAGAAAGGACTTTCTCAAATGGGATGCAAGTAGAGGTGCAATACAATGCCATTTGGATCAGTTAAATGAAGAAATAGCTGAATATGAAAGATTGATTAATTGTGATAAGAGCGAGCCGATCGAAATTGTAGTTGAGAATTTGAATAAACTGCCAGATGCTTTAATTAAAGCCCGGATCGCCGCCAAAATGAGTGAAAAAGAATTAGCTGAAATGCTAGGAATTGACGAAAATCGGATTAAGGAGCATGAGGCTAAAAATTATCAAACAGCTAGTTTTGTGGAAATACTTGATATTAGCTTTGCTTTGGGGTTGGAGTTTAAAACGGCTGTGATGCAGGTAGATTTTGAGCAAATAGAGGAACTTAAAGAAAGTGCAAAAAAATGGCATGAACAAAGAAGGAAAATGTCAAGTAAAGCATCTTAAAAAAATATGATTGTCAAAACAAAGTGCTGAATATGTCGGGTTTGTTGGCTGTGAATTAGATCGGGAGGCGATCGCTCTTTTATTTTAGGCGATCGCTCATCAGAAAAAAGAATTTGCGATCGCCTAGCGTGTCGTAGGCGATCGCTCTGTCTCCAATCATCCCATTGGCATGGTGGAAATAGATAAGATTGTGAGTGAAAAAAGAGGTTGGGTTTACTTGCGTTAAACCAACCTATAACATCAGTGTTCACTCTTTATTTTGGTGTTTTTTTTCAAAAACTACAGTTCCACTAATCAAATCATGAAGTGCCTGACTCTTCTCAGTGAAGGGAACTGGAAGAAAGTCAGCCAGAGCTAATAACGTGAAGAATACAAAAGCAAAATACCTTCCTGTTGCCCTGCCAAAAGATATTTTATTTTGATTTAGGTCAGATACAGTAAGCCCAAAGGCTCTTTTACCTAGCGTAGCCTGTCTAGGAGAACTATGATTGATCGAGTGGTAAAGCCAACCCACAACGATCAATATCAAAAAACCTAGTTGATCGCTGGCTTCAGAACTGGTCGTAATGCTTGTCAATAACGCTGAAAAAAACACCAATAGTAACGCATAGACGATTGAGGCTAAGACAAACCAGATAACCAAGTCAAGGAGAAAAGCTAAGAAACGCTTTCCAATGTTTGCATACTGCATTTCTAAAATCCTTAATGGCTGAACACAGACATAAAGCTTCACGATACTGCCCTTACCAATAGCTTGAGCGGCATAACTATTAATTAGACTGCAACTGCGGTCTAGCACACCATTACAAGATATAAAACGGTAAGCGTTTAATCACTAAACTTATGCTTTAATATTCTTCACCATAATCATTTCTGAATCCAGAATTTGTGTAAATTTCAACTGTTTAATTTTGCCGATAATTTTACCTAAAATTCAGTATTTTTAATCTAATTTAATCTAAAAATGTACTAGAATGTACTAAAAAGCCGGAAAAGTAAGCTATAATACACAAAACGATCGCGTTTCTCAGAACAGATGAATCTTGAACAAGTGTTAAAACTAGCTGATGAGATAGTATTTGCCAAAACGGGTCAGCATCTTGACGATTTACAAGCAGCGATACTGCGAGGAACTCTACAACGCGAGACATATAAGCAAATAGCTAAGGATTTTGAATGTTCTGAAAGTAGTGTGAGGAATGCGGGTTCGGAATTATGGCGGATACTTTCTGAACAGTTAGGGGAAAAAGTTAGTAAATCGAATTTGCGATCGACAATGGAGAGGTTTCAAAACTCTAATGTTTTAAACTTTGCACACTTTGCACAAAACGTGAGCGGTAGTTTCAACATTTGTAGAGAAGCTAGACACCCGCCAGATATACCAAACTCACACGCACATAATCAAGAAACATCTAACTCACAACAAACTGAAAACTCGCATCAAGATTTAAGCGAGATGCCGGAGTTGGGTGATTTCTGCGATCGCATCCCCGAACTCGACACCCTCACCACCTGGATTTTACAACAACGCTGTCGCCTCATAGCCCTCACAGGCATCAGCGGTATCGGCAAAACAACACTAGCTGTGCAACTCGTACAACAAATAAAAGATGAGTTTGAATACGTAATTTGGTGCAGTCTAGACGAATCCTACACCCTAGACGAATTTGAACATAAACTGATACAGTTTTTCTCCCAGTCAGAAAACTTAGATTTATCCAAAACTTTACCCCTAATTAAATATTTACAAAAGCATCGCTGCTTAGTCGTATTAGATGACGTTCACAATCTTTTCTGTAGCGGCGAATTGGCAGGAAAGTATAAACCAGGATACGAAGAATATCGCTCTTTTTTCAAACAGATAGAAAAATTATCTCATCAAAGTTGCTTTGTGTTAATCGGTTGGGAACATCCTAGAGAAGTGAATCAAGTTAAAAGTCAAAATACTGCCATTCGTACCTTACAACTCAAAGGTTTAGATATCGCAGCGGCACGGGAAATACTGAGAGAATACGGTTTAGAAGAATCCGAAGCACTGATTCACCGCTACCAAGGCAATCCGTTATGGTTAAAAAGTATCGCGACTCTGATTCTTGAGTTGGGAGGATGCGTGAATGAGTTATTACCAAATGATACTATATTATTACCGGAAGATTTGAAAGATGTTTTAGAGGAACAGTGCGATCGCTTATCCCAAATCGAAAAACAAGTCCTCTCCTTATTGGCGAAAGAAACCCAACCAGTCACCCTAGCAAAATTGCTAGAAAATGGCACAATTACATCTTCAGAATTAATCAACGCGCTGCAATCTTTATCGCGACGCTGCTTGATAGAACAACAAGGAAGTTTTTACGATCTGCCACCTATATTGAAGCAGTATGCGATCGCCAATAATTATCCCAGGAATACTGAACCGTTAACTTAACTTCGATCGGTAGTTCCTGCCTATCGTTATACTGGATAAGGGCTACTCATTTTTAGTGGAGCATTATCCCTATGACATTACAAGTTTCAGAACCAATAACAACTGTTAAAGAACAGCGATTTACTTTACCAGGTTATTATACTTGGGCGCAATTTGAGGCGATACAATCATTAATGGCAGATGCACCTGGTTTGCGAATTACTTATTTAGATGGGTGTGTGGAGTTTATGACACTAGGTGAAGACCACGAACAGATAAAAAGCGTTCTGGCTATATTTATAGCACTTTACTTGTTTGAGAAAGGAATTAAATTCATTCCTGTAGGAAGTGCAACTCGCAGGGACAAGAGCAAAGATGTCTCATTTGAACCGGATGAATCTTACTATTTAGAGGAGAAAAAAGAACATCCAGATTTGGCAATTGAAGTCACTATTACCAGCGGCGGCATAGATAAACTAGAAAAGTACAAGCGGTTGAAAATTGCTGAAGTCTGGTTTTGGGAAAATAATCAACTTCTGCTTTATCGACTGCGCGAACAAAATTATGAGCAAATTTCCAGGAGTGAATTTTTGCCGGATTTAGATATTGCTTTGCTAGTGCGCTGCGTGCAAATGTCTGATATTTTGGCAGCGAGGACTGAGTTTATTAATGGGATGCGGTAAATTGGTTAGACTGGATTATTTGATTGTTTGTAAACTTAGTGCTTCAGTAACATAGTAATCTGGCTCGATTTTCCTCCGATCTAAGTACCTGGTAAATTACGCAAATCTTCATCCATGTAAGAGCGATCGCCCAAAATTTCCAACAACGGCCCGTGGGTATCAAATTTTACCACACTCACCGAAGCGGCGAGGGCGCCCAAGCGATCGCGATACCTTCCCAAATCAATTCCCAATAAGCTGCACAGAATAATTCGGATCGTAGCTTTGTGGGAAACAACGAGGACATTACCCGTCGGATGCTTTTGCTCAATTTCTGCAATAACTAGCGAGGCGCGACTAGCTAGTTGTACAGCAGTTTCGCCGCCAGTAGGGGGATTCCAAGCAGGTTCGGTTAACCAGCGGACGTAATCATCTTGATAATTTTCCTTGACAAATTCGGCTGTTTGTCCTTCCCATTCTCCGTATTTAATTTCTTTCAATCCATCCCGCAGTTGCATTTCCATTCCCACCGCATCGCACAAAGGTTTTGCAGTAGCAATCGTGCGTTTCATCGGACTGACGTAAATAGCTTCCCAAGGCAAAGATTGATATGCTTTGGCAAAAGCTGCTGCCATTTTGTGACCTTCGGGTGTTAGTTCGGGGTCGATTTCACCGCAGTAACCTCCATTGCGGCTGTATGTTGTTTCTCCATGTCGTATAAAATACAGTTTTAGACTCATAAATAATTGCTAATTGCTAATTGCTAATTGCTAATTGTTAATTGCTAATTGCTAATTATACCTCACCAAAAACTCTTGTGGGGTGGGCGTCTCGCCTGCCCTAGTAATTGGTAATTGGTCAGGGTTGGATCGATCGTAGGGGCACGGCGTCGAATAACTGTTGATTTTTACCAGAAATTTTACCATGCCGTGCCCCTACAGGTTTGGCAATAACAATTAGGTAATAACTGTGGGTTTATCCATCCCAGTAAAGTTGCGAATTTGGGCAATTTCGTCAGCGATCGCAATCAATTCTCCTAATGCTTGTTGCGGATCGAGGTTGTGTTTGGCAATGTTGGGTTCGTAACTTTCGAGATACACCCGCAACGTCGCACCTTTGGTTCCCGTCCCGGAAAGACGAAACACAATCCGAGATCCATCGGTAAAACCGATGCGAATTCCTTGTTTTGTACTCACGCTACCATCGATGGGATCGGTATAGCTAAAATCGTCGCAAAACTCGACTTGATACGCCCCAAATTGCTTACCTTTGAGAGTCGGCATTTGCTCGTATATATGAGCGATTAATTGATTCGCCCGTTCGGTTGCGACTTCCTCGTAATCGTGGCGAGAATAGTAATTGCGACCGTAAATTTGCCAGTGTTCGCGCACAATTTCAGCCACGGGTTGTTGACGCACTGCGAGGATATTTAACCAAAACAGTACCGCCCACAATCCATCTTTTTCCCGCACGTGATTGGAACCCGTACCGAAACTTTCTTCGCCGCACAACGTTGCTTTATCGGCATCTAATAAATTGCCGAAAAATTTCCAACCCGTGGGAGTTTCGTAGCAGTCAATTCCCAGTTTAGCCGCAACTCGGTCTGGGGCTTGACTGGTGGGCATGGAACGTGCTATTCCTGCCAAACCCGAACTGTAACCGGGGACTAATTTGGCATTGGCGGCTAAGATAGCCAAACTATCGCTGGGAGTGACGAAGAAATTGCGTCCTAAAATCATATTGCGATCGCCATCCCCATCGGAAGCCGCCCCAAAATCCGGCGCATTCTCACCAAAGAGAATCTCTACCAAATCGTGAGCATACACTAAATTCGGGTCTGGATGTCCCTCGCCGAAGTCTTCCAGGGGGACGCCGTTGATAACGGTTCCCGCAGGTGCGCCTAAGCTTTGTTCAAAAATAGCATGAGCGTAAGGCCCCGTCACCGCGTGCATCGAGTCAACGCACATTCTGAACGAACCACCCGTCAAAAGTTGGCGGATGCGGTCAAAATCAAACAGCGATTCCATCAACTCTTGATAATCTTGCACCGAGTCGATGACTTCGACCACCATATTTCCTAACTTGGATTCGCCCAAGGTATCGATATCTACATCTGATGCTTCCAGAATCTGGTATTTGTCGATTACTTTACTGCGGGAATAGATAGCTTCGGTAACTTTCTCCGGAGCGGGGCCGCCATTGCTGATGTTATATTTGACACCAAAGTCACCCTGGGGGCCACCGGGGTTGTGACTGGCAGAAAGCACAATGCCACCGAAGGCATTATATTTGCGAATGACGCAGGAAGTTGCGGGGGTGGATAGAATACCCTGATGGCCTACTTTAACTTGTCCCACGCCATTGGCTGCTGCCATTTTGAGGATAATTTGAATTGCTTGACGGTTGTAATAACGCCCGTCACCGCCCAGGACGAGGGTTTGTCCCTGAAAACCTTCTAAACTGTCAAAAATCGACTGGACGAAGTTTTCCAGATAATGGGGTTGCTGGAAAACCGGGACTGATTTGCGAAGTCCGGAAGTACCGGGTTTTTGGTCGGAAAACGGTTGAGTGGAAATCGTTTGGATGTTCATCGGTCATGGGTCAGCGGTGCCTCATGAATTATAGAACTATGCGTTCTAGGAGCGATCGCTTTTCTCCAACCAGTTCAAACCCGTTCCGATTCGGGTGCTTTCAACGCCCGCCGCGCCAATTTGGCATAGGTTTTCACGGTTTCGTAGGGCATTTCTAAGTCGGTGGCAATGGTTTGCAATGACTCGCCTAACTCCCGTCTCGCCAAGATTGTCGCCCTGGTTTCGCATACTTCCCTGGCGCGATCGCCTCCGGTGCGTTTTTGTGTTTCCATAAATAGTTGAGTCAGTTGTTCGATTCGTTCTGCTAACAAACTTTGCACTCCCGGTTTAGCAATTTCTGGCGACTCGACTAACCAACCAAAGCGCGTTTGTCCTAATCCAAAGGTGGTTTTATGTCCCGTGCCGCAATAAGGTGCCAATCGCAACAAGGCATAAAATAGCTGGACAAAATGCGGTTGTTTCGCCGCTTCGGTGGCTAAACCTAACTCAATTGCGCCAGTAAATCCGGTCACCATGCCTTTTTTTCCTGCTGCTACTTTCACCGACTCTAAGCGATGGCGATAGATTAAAACCCATTCATCTACCCATTCTAAAAAAGATTCTTGTTCAAACGGCATTCCGGAAAAATCATTCCAGCGGCGCAGGTAGCTGTGAAACAAGTTTACCGGAACAGGTAGGGGAAAGTGATGTTTTTTGCGGCGAAAGCTAGTCGGCGTCAGAAAGCTAAGTTTGACGGTAGGAGATTGATTGGTTTGGAATTGGTATAACTCGCGATAAGTGGTGGGAGAAAGGGCAATTTTACAACCACGAATCTGTAAAGCATGCGCGTTTCGCAATTCGATGGCGGCGGGGAGTTGTTGCACCCATTGGGATAACCACTGCACGACTGGTTGGGAAACAGCGGTAACGTACCAGCGATAAGTTTGGTTTGCTTGCAATTGAAAGTCTTTACCAGAGGTGAGTAAGTTACCTTCTAACCCAGAGATGGTAAAAGGTTTTTCTGATTCTCCATCGTGTAAATATGCGGATAATTCTGGATTGGTTTGGCGCACTCGATCTAAAAACCAAGCGTGGAGTCTGACTGCGTATTGTGCGTCAAGATAAGTATCGCTGGTGGGGGATAATTCTAATACTAATCCGACTATATCTGTATCTTCGGGCCAGGTGAGGTTTGTTTGAGGAGAAGTTTTGCTTTTTCTCGTGCGCGTTTTGGGTACAGTCATGGTCGCGACTGGGTGGAATTAGGGGATATTGTACCCGAGTTCCGTCCCCTTTTGGGGAATAGCGAACATGACGATTGCGCCAGAAACCCGGTTTTTTGGAAAAACCGGGTTTCTTATGTGCGATCGCTTTTAGCTTCTGAGTTTCTATTCTGAGATCTTGCACCAATAGACTGGGCGGGCGGGACGCCCACCCCACAAGAGGCTGGTTTTTCTTGTGGGATGGGCATAGATCCCGTCTCGCGCCCACCCCACAAGCGGCTGGTTTTTCTTGTGGGATGGGCATAGATCCCGTCTCGCGCCCACCCCACAAGCGGCTGGTTTTTCTTGTGGGATGGGCATAGATCCCGTCTCGCCCATGTCAGGTGCAAGATTTGAGTATTCTGTCTACATTTTCTCAGAATTCAGCAGTAATTCGCACTGTTGAAACAGGTAATTGATTGCTGCAAAAAGTTTGTCTAAGTCCTGAATTGTGTAAAACGTTTGATTGCGAGTGAAAACATTAGCTTTAAGTTGGCAAAATTGCCAAACTCCTCGATAAGAAGCAATTCCAAATACCTCTTGTTCTGGTTTCTCATTCAGCTTTTGTGCCGCAAGCATCTGGGCCATACACTGCGCCGATCCTGCTGCAAAATTATCCTGTTTTGCTTCTATGGGTTCTCAGTTACGATATCACGGGACACGACGACATCAAATTATTGCTCAGTATGACAACTTAAAAGATGCCGTGTCCCTACTCCAGGACACGGCAACATCAAATTATCCCTAAGTCTGACAACAAAGATGCCGTGTCCCTACATACTCTCCCTTCCTTGTGACAGGTAACGCCAGTGAACCCCAGGCGCTAAACTCCAGACAGTGCATGTGGTTAAATCACAGCAGAAATACTCAACTCCTGTCATGAATCTGATTTATTTTCTACTGCGTTCTTCCTGGAGGATGGTGGCGATCGCAATTGCTACCGGATTTTTAAGCGGTGGTAGCAGCGCCGGTTTGATCGCCCTCATCGGTCATGCTATCAGCAGTAACAATGCTACCTCACCGACGCTGCTGGCTTGGGGCTTTGTGGGATTGGCTTTTGTGGCGCTGCTTACGAGTATTATTTCTCAGGTGGTGCTGATTCGCCTGTCTCAGGATGCTGTGTTTAAAATGCAGATGCGCCTCTCGCGTCAGATTCTTTCCTCCCAGTTGAGTCATTTGGAACAGCTGGGGACTCCCCGACTGCTAGCTACGCTGACTGAGGACGTGCAAGCAATCTCTAACGCTGTTTTCAGCATTCCTTTTCTTTGTATCAACGCTGCCATCGTGGTGGGGTGCTTGATTTATGTCACTTTGCTGTCACCGCAAGTATTTTTGATGGTGATGGTTTTGTTTGCGATCGCTATTGCCAGCACTAACATCCTATTAAAACGCGGCGGCAAGCAGCTTTCCCTCGCCCGCGAAGACCAAGATGTACTCTTTAAACACTTCCGCAGCATCGCCGATGGCATCAAGGAACTCAAGCTCAACTATTCCCGCCGTCAAGATTTCCTGACAGAAGATTTGCAAACCACCGCCGCCGACTTTCGGCGTCACAGCGTCCGCGGTTTAACCTTTTTTGCCATCACTTCGAGTTGGGGTAAATTAATCTTTTTCTTTGCCATCGGCGTCGTATTATTCTTACTTCCCAATCTGATGGCAATTAACCCCGAAACCTTTGCTGGTTACATCATCACGTTCACTTACTTGATTGCGCCGTTGGAAAGTATTGTGAGCAAACTCCCCATCATTAGTAAAGCCAACATTGCCTTGCAGAAGATTGAAATGCTGGGTTTATCGTTAGCCAATCGCTCCGAAGCGGCGACGGTTCCACCTGTGTTAGATCGTTCCTGGCATTATTTAGAACTTAAGGGAGTGACCCATACTTATACTAGCGATCGCGAAGATGTTAACTTTACCCTCGGCCCCCTAGATCTAAGGCTATTTCCCGGAGAAATCGCCTTCATCATCGGTGGTAATGGCAGCGGTAAATCGACTTTGGCTAAGTTAATTACCGGACTTTACATCCCCGAAATAGGCGAAATTATCTTTGATGGGCAACCGATTACCGAAGCAAATCGCGAGTGGTATCGCCAGCATTTTTCAGTTATTTTCTCGGACTTCTATCTATTTGAGCGCCTGTTAGGATTTGATGACACAAATCTGGATACGCAAGTCCAAGATTATTTAAACCAACTCCAGCTGGAACGCAAGGTCAAAGTCGAAGGGAGAAAACTTTCTACCACCGCGCTTTCCCAAGGACAGCGGAAACGACTGGCGCTGCTAACTGCGTATTTAGAAGACCGACCGATTTATCTATTTGATGAATGGGCAGCGGATCAAGACCCAATTTTTAAGGAAATCTTCTACACTGAGTTCTTACCAAAACTGAGAGAAAGAGGTAAAATGGTATTGGCAATCAGCCACGACGACAAATATTTTGATATGGCAGACCGCTTGATCAAACTCGATTATGGTCAGGTGGTGTATGACCAGAAAAAAGGTGCTTAGTTTTCCTCACATCTTGCACCGAACGATTAAAATCGCGGCTACACAAACAAAACCTGCCTACGCAGGTTCTAAAACTCTTGATTCTCCGTAAGTCCTTGCCTTGCGAACTTGGTTTGTATAGCCGCGAAGTTTCCGGAAATGCTGTTTCATCTTGTGAAGACAAAAAGTAGAGAAAACAACTTATAACAAAACAAGGTGAAACCTATGGCAACTTCAACAGGAATGCAGAAACAGCAGGAACGCAAACAATCCCAGTCTAAGCGCCAATCAAGACACAATCCAGACATCGGGATTCCGAAAGTACCCCCGCGCCAACAGAAGGCGAAAGCAACTCGCGAGTTACTCAGCGACTGGCGCGATGCACCCTAAGAAATGCAATACGAACCTAGAAACCGGGTTTCTGTGTAGATCGGTTGTCTTTCCCGACAATGTTTCATAGAAACCCGGTTTCTTTGCGTGTCCTGAATTTTTGACTTTAACCTTGAGCGATCGCATTATCGAACGATGCTGGTTCGGGAGGATTGAAAACTATTTCAAATTGCGCGCTGGGTACAAATCGCCGCAATACCCTGATATGGTCTTCCGCATCTTGCCGATTGCAGAATCGTGCTATGGTGCGCTGTCTGGCGTCTGGGAGCGCGATCGCTATTGTCCAAACATGATAATCGATGTAGCTATCTGAGTAGATGGTTTGAGAATTCATAATGCAAATTGGTGGCGTAAATTGGTTAAAAACCTGTAAAAGCGGCTTTTAGTTGTTGTTTCAAGCCGTTTTTAGCCATGAGAATCTTTCCACCCAAGTCTGTCTGTTTCTACATCTCTGTAGATGGCTTGGGCGTTTTTGCTCGACATCAGTCATCATAACCCACATGGTACATGTAGTGCAAGTGGCTATTCTAAACTTGGTTGTCCAGGTGGCACGATTAGTGGGAGTTCAGGTATTGGAAATGTCCACTGATAAAGCCAACGATGTGTTTATCCGCGTCTTTTTAAGTTCGGAGATGCGAACCCGATTTAAAGTCGCTTGCGCTCAATCTGGAGTAGCGATGAGCGAACAAGCTAGAGAACTGATAGAAGAATGGACTATCAGCCAAGAAAATCAAAAACAATCTCCTCCTTCCAGCAAAAAGCAGGGAAATGAATGAAAGTCTCTGAAATTGTTAGGATTTGCTACTTGATTTGGGAGTGAGCGATCGCTACTGATATATCCTTAGTCAAGAAACCCGGTTTCTTTGCGAGTCCTAGAATCTAACCTTGAGCGATCGCATTATCGAACGATGCTGGTTCGGGTGGATTGAAAACTATTTCAAATTGCGCGCTGGGTACAAATCGCCGCAATACTCTGAGATGGTCTTCGGCGTCTTGCCGATTGCAGAATCGCGCTATTGTGCGCTGTCGGGCGTCTGGGAGCGCGATCGCTATTGTCCAAACATGGTAATCGATGTAGCTATCTGAGTAGATGGTTTGAGAATTCATAGTGCAAATTGGTGGCGTAAATTGGTTAAAAACCTGTAAAAGCGGCTTTTAGTTGTTATTTCAAGCCGTTTTTAGCCATGAAAATCCTTCCACCCAAGTCTGTCTGTTTCTACATCTCTGTAGATGGCTTGGGCGTTTTTGGTCTATGAATGCTAATATAGCATATATAGGTAATTTAGCATATATTACCTATATGACTAATTTCGTCTGGTTTAGCCAAGTGCGATGATTAGGCTAAGCAGCGTTGTTAGTTAGGTCATTGTGTCCACCGAAGACAAAACCGTGAAACTTGTGGTCTTTTTGTCAGATTCAGAACGAACTAGATTTAAAGTCGCCTGTGCTAAGACCAAGACCAGCATGAGCCAGCAGGCTCACCAACTGATTCTTGATTGGCTCAAAAACCAGGAAGAAGCTGAAAACCCCTCAAGCAAGGAAAAACGGAATAAATGAACTTGGCTGAAATTGACCCAAATACCCGGTCATCCCCACCAGTGGTAGCGCGTCGCAGATGAGAAAATGAATTCAGGAGATCTAGACCCAGCAGCTACTTTGGTAACTAAGCGAGACGACCCAAACTACTCCCAAGTCAGCGGTTACATCCCGAAAGAAATCGCTCTGCGGTTCAAAGTTGTTTGTACCGAACAAGAAATAACCCAGAGTGAAGCACTGGAAGAAGCAGTTTTATCTTGGATAGAGAAAAGAACAAAGAGTACAAAGCAAGATCGGTAAATGAGGTCAAGACATTGGGTAGGCGGAATAACCCAGAATATTCGCAGGTGACAGCTTTGGTTCCGAAGGCACTAGCTCAAAAGCTGCGGATTTTTTGCGTCGAAAATGAGATCCAGATTACAGAGGCTGTGGAAATGGCGATTCAGGAATTTTTAGACAGACGCCAAACCTCCTCACCCAGCACGAAAAAGGGAGATGATTAGGCTAAGCAGCGTTATTAGTTAGATTATTGTGTCCACCACCGAAGACAAAACCGTAAAGCTTGTTGGTCTTTCTGTCAGATTCAGAACGAACTAGATTTAAGGTTGCTTGCACCGTCACGGAAGTTAGCCAGACAGATGCGTTAGAGGAAGCGGTGAAACTGTGGTTGGAAAAAAACGAACCTTCTTCACTTGCTAAAGTCAAGTGGGATGAATGAATTGGTTGCTGGCGCGATCGCTGATGATGCACCGGATCAAGAGCGATCGCACCTCAAAAATCTATAACTCGTCTGGATTAACCCCCATTGCTCTTATAAAGATGTGTTTGCCAAAGGTGAAATTCGTCGGGCAAACCAGATTCTTCCGGATATTCGCTGGGTAGATTGTACATAGTAGGTAGTGCTTCAGTGGAGAAAGGCTGGGAATTAGGCGATCGCTACTGCGGTTAATCCTTTTGGAGTTTATCCAACACCTAGAAGCAGAGTTTTAGGGCAGGGATCGCCCAAGTTGCTTCTGGATTGATCAACCTGGCAAATGCGATCGCACCCCACTCAATACTTGTGCGGATGACTTGATTTCTCACTTTGGCTGACTTTGAGCGCACCCAGGCTAAACCATAAACTTCTGGGTGGTAAAGAGCAATTGTCAGCATGATTTGGGAATTCACGGTCATTTCCTTTGTTGAATGCTTACACTTACTCTTTTCAGACGCTTGGCTCTCGTGTCGGTACGTTTTGGGAAAATTCCGGAAGGTTGTTACAAAACTTATTCAAAGAGTAGGTGGATGCTTTGATGGCTGCTATCAACGATGAGCGTGTGTTGGTGAGTCCTGTTTATCCTGAATTACTCAATCGGGAAGCTGATATTGACGCTTAGGCAGTCAACAGACTCGTCGCTGAGATGTAAAACCTCGTCAACGAGTCAGCCCTGAAATAAATTTCGAGCTGAAAGCTTAAGTCAGTTTCAACTGACTGGTAAGAATTTTCAACCCGTTTTAACGGGTTTTAGCTTTTAGCTTGAAATTTATTTCAAGGCATTTATTTATCGCTGGTGTGTAATGCGATCGCGATCGCGCTACAGTCGTTGCTGCACCAAGCGCGATCGCTGTTGAGGAATTAGAGAGCGATCGCTATAAATTAATTCTCCAGCTCTGCATTTTCATCATCAGATTCATCAAGCTGTAATGTATATTCCAGTGCTTCCTTTAGTCTCAATAAATAACTGGCAGAAAGAGTTCCTAGTTTTTGCATTAATCGCTGCCGATCGATAACAACAATTTGATAACAAAGGGCTACAGATTCTTGGTTTAAACCTCCTTCACCAGCAGGAATGACAACTGTACCTGGTATCCTGGCACGTCGCCGATTACTTGTCAGAGGAACAACAACTACAGTGGTGGTTAAACGATCTAGCGTATCTCTCTGAACAATAATAACAGGTCGAATACCTGCTTGTTCTGAACCTCTACTCGGATTCAAATCGGCTAAATAAATATCTCCCCTCATCAAGCTATATCCTCTTGCTGAAGTTGAGGGAGATAATCAGTTAAAGTTGCTTCTGCAAAAGCTAAATCTTCATCAGCAAACTCAGCTTTAATTGCCGCAGCCTCTTTCTCAGAAATAGCATCCCACTGTTTAAATAGTTGTTTTTTATGCAAAGAAAGCGCAAATTCCAATACTTGCTCTTGCGAAGATAAAGGCAATTGCGAGAGTATTTCTAGCAGTTCCGGAACAATCTCTGTTGTTGTTGTCATCAAGGTAACCTCTGGCAACCACTGATAATCATTTTAGCACCCGAATGGTTAGATTGAGCCTAGACCTTGGCATATCGCTGGTACGCGATATGAATGCGATCGCTCTCACACCCTATATCCCCGATTTCTTCCCCACTCTAACCAAGCTTGAGCCATTTGTTTGACTTTACCACGCTGTGAAGGTTGAATTGGATTAACGCCTGTAATTAGATTTAACGCCGATAACCAATATAAAGGATTTTGCTTCAGTTCAGATAACAACAATGGTATAACTTTATCCCCCATACTGACAATTTCCTGATAAGCAGGATGCTGGAACATAGACGATGAAGACATTCCTTCAACTTCACTTTCCCATTGGGAAGCGAGTGTATAAAATTTGTCAGCGATTTCTGAGTCTACAGCAGCATTTTGTCGCTGAATCAACTCATCAATTCCCATTAAAACTAACTCTTCGAGGGATACGTTGATGCGAGTAGCGACTTCTTGCAGTTTTAATAGACGTTCTTCTGAAACTGTAATTGTTATAGTATTCATTCCGCTCTTTAGTTTGAATGATGTTTTTACTGTAGCAAATCTAAGTTAATATATGAATGCGATCGCACTACAGTCTGTGCTGTATCATTGGCGATCGCTGCGCGATCGCACGTCCAAAATTTATAATTCATCTGGATTAATCCCCATATTTCTTAATCGCTGCGCCAATCGTTCAGCTTTAGCGATCGCAGATTCTTTTGACTGTCTTTCTTGGATCGCAGATTCCTCTGGAGTCGGAATCCAATTGCCATCAGCATCATACCAACGCAGCCAGAACCTCTGACGGTCTTTATAAGAACCAGACCACAATCCGATACCTAATTCTAATTCGGGTATCCAGAAGCGCGGTTCGGTTAATATTTGTTCTCGGTAGCGACGATTAACTAAACGAAATACTCTCAGTTCATTGTTATATCGACTGAAGACAAAGTAATAGGGAACTTGCAAAATTCGCTCATAAACTTGCCACTTAGTAGGTGGTTTATTAGGTTCTTGAGTGGTGAGTCCTAAATCTTCATCTTCGGTTCCAGGTGAGAGCAATTCTACGACTACCAGCGGGCTAACTTTTTCTTGCCAAATCACATAAGAAAGACGTAAGTCTCGCTCTTGGTAAAGTTTAGGTATATCTACAACCGCAAACCAATCCGGTCTTTTGTACCAGTTGAGATGGTTAGCGTCGTAGTAGAGATAGAGGTCAATTGCGGTAAAAACTCGGTTGGGTGGGTAAGTCGGCGGACAGCAGGTATCGGATAACAGATATGCTTGCCACACGTGAAATTCATCAGGCAAAGCAGGTTCTCCCGGATATTCGCTGGGTAGATCGTACATCGTCGGCAGCGCTTCACCTGCTTGCCAAGAGTGAAATTCGTCAGGTAACCCAGGATCTCCCGGATAATCGCTGGGTAGATCGTACATGGTTGGCAGCGATTCTGTGGAGGAGGGCTGCGATTCTGGTACGTACATAGGAGTGGGATGGTGTTTCTGGTGGGCGATATTCTAATTTTGCCTGTGTTTTGATGAAAATTGTTAGGATTGAGTATCGAGTTAGATGGCAAGATTGAACATCCAGGGATGCCCCTAAACAAATCAAAATGGGATGTGAGGATGGATGCCTAAGAAGATTAGAGAGTTAAAAAAGTTGCTTTTGAAAGCAGGATTTACGTATCGACAAGGCAAAGGCAGTCATCAGGTGTGGAATCATTCACAGTTAATTCAACCGATTGCGATCGCATAGGAAAGATGGAGAAGATGCACCCATGTATCTGGAAAAGCAAGTGAATGCTGTACTGAAGCAACTAGAAGAAATGGAGGATTTGGAAGAATGAAGTCGCTGTACAGTATGGTAATTCAATGGTCTGAAGAAGATAATTGTTTTGTAGTATTTCTGCCGGAGTTTGCAGGTTTAGTCATGCAGCCTTGCACGGATGGTAACACCTATGAAGAAGCTGCAAAACACGGTCAAGAAGCAATTTCGTCTTTAATTGAATGGTTCCAAGCTGAAGGAAAACCACTTCCTGCACCCAAGACAATGCCTCAGCAACCGTTATCTGTTGCTTAGAGATTGCCACGATCGCAATTGTGTGGATTGTGTGGGTGCGTTCGCGCAGCGTGCCGGAGGCATATCGCTCCCAATCCAATATTCAGATGGGATGAGAGCGATCGCTATTGCGGTTATTCCTGTTGCAGTTGTTCCAACACCCAGAAGCAGAGTTTTAGGGATGCGATCGCTAAATTTGCTTCTGGGTTAATCCACCTGGCAAATGCAATGACACCCCACTCAATAATTGTGCGGATGACTTTATTTCTGGCTTTGGCTGACTTTGAACGCACCCAGGCTAAACCATAAATTTCTGGGTGGTGAAGGGCAATTGTCAGCATGATTTGGGGATTCATGATTACTTCGTTGAACGCTTACAATTCAACGAATACTCGGCAAGTTTGATAGGGTGTGAGAGCGCTGTAGTACGAGTACTCACAAGTACTGTTCGCACTGCTGACTAATAAGCTAACAGCCGTTCGATAGGGGCATCCCACAAGTAGAGACGTTACATGTAACGTCTCTACTTGTGGGATGGGCATCTTGCCCGTCCATGAATTGCAAATTGTAGGCGCGACAGCTTACCAAAAGCTTTGTTAGAGTACGGATATCTGAATCAATGGCGTTGGTATGAATCGAGACGGAAGGCGCGGCGGCTTTTTGGCGAGTGAAGAGGGAGTCAAAAAACTCAAAGAAGCTAAGCGTATTAAAAAATACAGCTATCAAAAGATTGCCGATGAGGCTCATGTCACAGAAGATCAGGTCAAAAGGCTATTTAATCCTCACTGGGGAAATGGTCAATACAAGATTGGCGAGGAGGCACTGGAAGCGATCGCTAGAGTTCTAGACTTAGATCCAACCGATATTGTCGATCCCGACGAGTGGAATCCCCCAGTAGAACAAAATCAGCACGATGCCGTCTGTCGCTTTTTGGCAGAAATTGAAAATAGCTTCAAATACATCCGGCTACTTCACATCCGGGAACAACGCATTGTTTTGCAAGACCAATATATTCCGATTCAGGTGACGTTGGAACGGAAATATAAGCATGAAGTTGAAACTATTTATAGTTATGCCGAATCGGAAGCAGAACTCAAGCGCGTCTACGCGCTGAAACATCAGGAAGATTCGCAGCCAACGCAGGTAGATTGGGCAGAAGCAAAGAAACAGCATCAGCGAATTATGGTGCTAGCCGATCCGGGAATGGGGAAATCTACTTTATTAAAAATGGAGGCGGGTTTAACTGCCCAATCGGAACGAAAGAGTTTAGAATCGAATGGGAAAAAAGTCGAAGATGCGATCTTGCCGCTGTTTTTGAGACTGTCTAATTTAGTTGATGAAAAACAAGCCGATATCTTCTCAGCAGAAATCATTGATGCGATTCCCCTGATTCTTGGTAAGGAATATTGCAAGACTTTACAGGATGATCTGGAAACGGCAGCAGTTATTGGGCATGTTTTAAAGGAGAAATTGAGAACCGGGAAGTGCTTGCTGCTGTTGGATGCGCTGGATGAAGTACCCCAAAAACATCGCCAGTACTTGTCAGAGAAACTGAACCGCTTTGTTGGCAATTATCCCTGTTCTATTATCTGCACGTCTCGGATTGTTGGCTATGGGGGGGTATTTTTGGATGGGGCGAAAGAGGTGGAAATTGTTCCTTTCAGTCAGAAGCAGACGGAGGAGTATATTGAATTTTGGTTTAAGAATGCGGCGGGATATCTGAATGATGATGCTGTTTCTGCCCCTGCTTTGATGCGAGAGTTGCGGAATAAACCCCAAATTCGGGGATTAGCGCAGAATCCTTTGCTGTTGTCGTTGATTTGCAGTTTGTATCAAGAAAAAGGTTTGACATTACCAGCGCGACGCTGCCAGGTGTATGAAAAAGCCGTGAGCTATATGCTGGGGAAATGGAGTCAAAATCGCCAGCCACAAAATGAAGGGAGGATAATCGCCAAAACCCGATTATTGGCAGAACTTGCCTATCATTTTACCTGCGAAGGTCAAGAGATTTTTTCGAGAGATGAACTCTACGACCAGATTGAGGAATATTTGCAAGGCGAGAGAGTGCCAACGGGTTTCAAAGATGCGGATACGGGCGAATTAATTGCGGAACTATCGGAACAGGATGGCATTTTGCAAAAGTTGCATGAGGATGGCGACTATTACCTGTTTCTGCACCGGACGTTTCAGGAGTATTTGACGGCTTGTTATTTGAACCGTGCCAAGGATGGGATTGACCGGGCGAAGGCGCATTTCTGGGAGTATGAATGGCATGAAACCTTGAGCTTGATGGCGGGGTTGATGAAAAATCCAGTTCCTTTGCTGGAGGCGATTAGGAAGGAAAAGGATGATATCTTCTCGACGCAGTTGTTATTAGCGGGTCGCTGCATCGCTGAATGTAAGGATATTTCTCATTCGTTGATTGTGGATAGCATCGACAGAATTTATCAGTTTTGGTGTCGCTACTCGGATGCTGAGTTTATTGAATCGGTTGTGGTGGCGTTGGGTCAAACAAATATAAAAATGGTTGAGAAGTTACAACAAGCCCTCAACGATGAGGATTGGTACGTGAGAGAGAAGGCGGCAGAGGCATTAGGTAACATAGGCAATCCCCAAGCGGTTCCTGCCTTGATTGCTGCCCTCAAGGATAAGGATTCGTTCTCACGGACGAATGCAGCAGAGGCATTAGGTAATATAGGCAATCCCCAAGCGGTGGATGCCTTGATCGCTGCCCTCAACTATGAGGATTGGTTTGTAAGAATAAAGGCGGGAGAGGCATTAGGTAAAATAGGCAATCCCCAAGCGGTGGATGTCTTGATGTCTGCCCTCAACCATGAGGATATGTCGGTAAGCATGAATGCGGCAGAGGCATTAGGTAAAATAGACAATCTCCAAGCGGTGGATGCCTTGATGCTTGCCCTCAACGATGAGGATCAGGATGTGAGAAGGAAGGCGGCAGAGGTATTAGGTAAGATAGGCAATTCCCAAGCGGTGGATGCCTTGATGGTTGCCCTCAACGATGAGGATCAGGACGTGAGAACGAATGCGGCAGAGGCATTAGGTAAGATAGGCCATCCCCAAGCGGTGGATGCATTGATCGCTGATCTCAAGGATCAGCATAAGTGGGTAAGATGGAAAGCGCCAGAGGCATTAGGTAAAATAGGCAATCCCCAAGCGGTTCCTGCCTTGATTGCTGCCCTCAACCATGAGGATGGGTACATGAGATGGAAAGCGGCAGAGGCATTAGGTAAAATAGGCAATCCCCAAGCGGTTCCTGCCTTGATTGCTGCCCTCAACCATGAGGATGTGTTTGTGAGAAGGTATGCGGCAGAGGCATTAGGTAAAATAGGCAATCCCCAAGCGGTTCCTGCCTTGATTGCTGCCCTCAAGCATGAGTATTGGTACGTGAAAGAGTATGTGGCAGAGGCATTAGGTAAAATAGGCAATCCCCAAGCGGTGG
Source organism: Microseira wollei NIES-4236 (assembly GCF_020521235.1). Classification (GTDB taxonomy): domain Bacteria; phylum Cyanobacteriota; class Cyanobacteriia; order Cyanobacteriales; family Aerosakkonemataceae; genus Microseira; species Microseira wollei. The sequence continues at coordinate 33,456 of NZ_BLAY01000095.1, forward strand.
ATGCCTTAATAGCTGCCCTCAAGCATGAGGATGAGTCCGTGAGAAGGAATGCCGTAGAGGCATTAGGTAAAATAGGCAATCCTCAAGCGGTTCCTGTCTTGATTGCTGCCCTCAAGGATGAGGATTCGTCCGTGAGAACGAATGCAGCAGAGGCATTAGGTAATATAGGCAATCCCCAAGCGGTGGATGCCTTGATCGCTGCCCTCAACGATGAGTATGAGTTAGTGAGATGGAAAGCGGCAAAGGCATTAGGTAAGATTGACTCTTCAGAAACTTTAGCGAAGCTGATCCAAAATCCTGAAATTGACATCTATGACTCCGACATCTTTGTCTTAGCCAGGAAGTTGGCGGTGCGATTCAGCAAGGAAGGAGTACCCTTCATCCCTGTTTATCCTGAATTACTCAATCGGGAAGCTGATACTGACGCTTAGGCAGTCGGCAGACTCATCTTTGAATTTTGGATTTTGGATTTTGGATTTTGGAAGACTTGCCACTTGGTAGTTTAAGAAATTCAAATGTGTCAAGTTTAAACCCAAATGGTGTAAAACCTCGTCAACGAGTGTTTGAAACTCGCGGGTGAAGCCGATCATCTCGTCAACGAGTGTTTGAAACTCGCGGGTGAAACTCATCATCTCGTCAGCGAGTCTTTGCAACTCACGGGTGAGGTTCGCCATCTCGTCAACGAGTCAAAATAACTCGACAGCGAGTATCAAACTCTCGCCGATGAGTCTCAAAGTTTCAGCGTCGAGTCACAGAATTTCGTCAACGAGTCTTGAGAACAAGGGCAGCGAGTGTAAAAATCTCGCCGATGAGTTTCAAAGCTTCAGCGTCGAGTCACAGAATTTCGTCAACGAGTCTTGAGAACAAGGGCAGCGAGTGTAAAAATCTCGCGGATGAGTTTCAAAGCTTCTTCAATTAGCGTCATTACCCGCCAGGGAATTAATTCCCTGGCTAATAGCGAAAGTCCATTAAAATGGACTAAAAATATTATTCAGTCGGATTTATCCGACTTTAGCTTCTCGCTGTGTGGTTTTAACCACTGGCGGGTTGTTGTCACTGGTGCAAGATGTTCGTTGAAATTGAGAGACTGCATCATTTTCAATTCCTAAACTAGATCCCCGACTTCTGGTGAGAATTCGGGGATCTGCGTGTTATATCATGTCCGGTCGATTACCCATAATTAGAAGCCGGGACACGGCAAGATCAACGTTATCTGTTTATCCGAGATATCTTTGATGCCGTGTCCCTACGCAACGACGGGGTAAGGTTTTTTTATGATGGGCAATTCAACGGACATCATATAACTTAAAAGCGATCGCTTGTATGTAATGAGCGTGCGATCGCCTAGCGTGCCGGAGGCATATCGCTAACTATTTTTGACATAGAGAAAGGGCAAAGTTCAAAACTTGTTTCTGCTCTTCTTCAGACAAACGATCGACCACCGTAGCTAACTGCTCAGATACCAACAGCCAACGCTTTGTTTGCGCCTGCCAAACAACCACAAATTGGTTTGAAGACAGAGTACACAGCGCGATTGTTTCTCCGTCGCGATCGCTAAACTCTATCTCATAATTCCCATCAGAATAACAATCTACAATTGCCCCTCTCGCACCTAAGCTCAAGTTAAATTCAGGTAAATCCACGAGCAATTCAATAACATCAAATAATTGTGGTTCAATCATGTTCGCCTCCGAACCTATAGTGTCACCAGTCTTGCTCCATCGCTACCAGGTTCTACGATCCACCCTGTACGCACAATCTCCTGTTGTCCTTGTATTCCTATAATTTCCAAATCTACGGTATAACGTTGCCCATGCTCATCATTTCGCCCTAAAATCGCCTCAGCATCAAGGGCTTGATTGGAAATCTGATTCAGTAGTAATTCATAGTTATCCTGAGTAAATCCTAAGCGACGCTGAAAGATTACAGCTTTATCGCCACCTTGTGGATTCTCCAAATTCAGGGCATACTCTGTTAACTTCTGAGGGTCGATAACAAGGCGGCTGACAATTTCTCCCAGCTTCATGCTGATTTACCTAGCATTAATTTTATCCTATAAATAAACCTCTCAGGGATGGTTTAAAACTGCCAAACATCGTTTTGGCCTACATCGTTTTGGTCAGGGAACGCTATTAGGTGTCTATCGCTGGTTAGTACTTTCGCGGCTCGCTTATCTTTTGGCCCATTGGGCTTATTTATCCACCAATTCTACTAATTTACCTGATGGGGGACAAGCTGCTCAAACGGTACTCGAGTTTGTTTTACCGCAAATTATTATGTATATTTTTTTACTTAACTTAGAACAGATGATTGCTTTGGCACGGAGTTACGGTTTTGACATCCACTTTTCCAGGTGCAAGATGTGAGTTATTTAACGCACCCTACTACAGGGTCTAAAGTCTAGCGCGGTCACCCCGGTCTCTTGACACGGGGTGACCGCGTTTTATTCTATAAAAAAAACTAATTATAGATATAAATAAATATTAGACGAGCAATTAATATTTAATTGTTATAGCTGAAAAAGTTGGAATTTTTGCATGTTGAATGAAGCAACCTGATGTGTAAGATTAAACATGGTTGAGGTCAGTTCAGGGTTTGAGAGACGAGACGATCGCTCTGACAGGTGTTGTTGATGGTGTTTTGTTGCAGCTTTGACCTGAAGGATGAGGTTGAACTATACTGAGGAAGGAGTTTTTTATTCATGCAACGGAGCCTCCGCCTTCGGAACTCGAACTTCCGCCTTCGGAACTCGAACTTCCGCCTTCGGAACTCGAACTTCCGCCTTCGGAACTCGAACTTCCGCCTTCGGAACTCGAACTTCCGCCTTCGGAACTCGAACTTCCGCCTTCAACGCTTGAACGATTGCCTTCAGAACTGCGATCGCCCCATTCACCGAAAACGCGCAGGTCTGCCTCCCGGCTTCAGACATGGGGAGGATGTGCTAGAGAGATTTTAATCGCAGTCAATATTGTATGTTATGATATTACAAAATCGGCAATTTATATGGGGATCAAAAAAGCTTCAGGCAAGACAAAAACCCTTGAGTTCGTAACCGAAATAACGCTCGTGGTATCGGCTAAAGACGAAAGGGTTTTATCGTCTAGGTTTGAAGCTGGTAGGCAACTTTACAACGCCTGCCTCGGTGAGGCAATGCGACGTTTAAGTTTGGTCAAACAATCAAAACTGTATCAATCAGCCAGAAAAATTAAATCAAACAAAAAGGAGAGGCAGAAAAGTTTCGCCAATGCCAACGCCGCCTAGGGATACGACGAATACAGCCTACACGCTTTCGCTACTGTCATCAGACGCTCATGGATAGGCTTTCATATAGATTCAAATACAGCACAGAAGTTAGCGACCCGGGCGTTCAATGCATCCCAGAGAGTTGCATTTGGTGTTGCCAAAAAAGTTAGATTCAAAGGTAAAAACCAGCTAGATTCCTGAGAAGGAAAAGTTAACACAACCGGGATTAGATGGCATCTTGAACATTTAGTGTGGGGTAAGCTTAAACTTCAACCCTACCTGCAAGGCAACGATCCGATAATCCTTCATGGGTTAAGCAGTCGAATCAAATATGTAAGACTGGTACGCCGATGTTTAAACAACAAGACTCGTTATTATGCTCAGTTGGTTTGTGAAGGTAAACCGTTTATCAAACCGAAAAACCAGATTGGTTCTGGTGTAGTTGGTTTAGATGTAGGGCCGTCAACAATAGCAGTTGTTGCAGAGGATGCCGCTAGATTAAAGTTGTTTGCTCCAGAATTAAATCCTGTTGAAAAACAGATATGTCGGTTGCAGCAAAAGATGGAAAGGTCGCCAAGAGCGAATAATCCAGAAAACTACAATCCTGACTTCGTTGATGCCAAAGGTAAAAGGAAAAAAGGAACTGTTAAAAAAGGTTGTAAGAAATGGAACGAATCTAAAATTTATCATTCGACCAGGAGCGCTAAAGCCAACCTGGAAAGAAAGCTAGCGGCGCATCGTAAGTCATTACACGGGAGATTGGTACATGAGATTCTGAAACTGGGAGATACCATCAAGCTAGAAAAACTTGACTACAAAGCTTGACAAAAACTATTTGGAAATTCTGTCGGGAAACGCTTCCATAGAGAATTTGTATCTCGCTTAAAGTGCAAGGCCCAAAGTGCTGGCGTAACAGTAGTTGAATTCTCCACGTTTAAGACCAAACTATCTCAAACTTGCCATGATTGCGGACAAACAAAAAAGAAAAGTCTCTCAACTAGAATCCACAAATGTGAGTGTGGTGTTCTATGTCAGAGAGACTTGTATTCAGCATTTTTGGCAAGATTTGTAGAAAATGACCTGCTTCAAGCAGACCGGGCAAATATTGCCAGGTCGGGTGCCCAACCGCTCCTGCTGGCGGCAAGGAGACAGGCGACCGAAAAAACTAACCTGCAATTAGATGGGCAAGTCCCGTCTTCCAAAGGAATGTTTCCTCCAGTCAGAGCGGGTCGCCACAAAAGTTTTAATTCCTGATACTGAGATTCACCGATGCTGTACCTAGCAATAGAGAGAACCAGAAAGAGGTTGAAAGCGAAGCGTGAACCCCCTCGCATGGACGGCATGGGGTGGCTTCAGGGGTTTAGAAAAGGAGACTATGTAGTAGAAGCCACTCAAGGAGCTAAAACGGTTTGTGGCTGGGTAAGTGGCGATACCGAAAAGCAAGTTTCTGTATCTGACCAAGACTGGAAACGATTAGGTCAGTTCAGCAAAAACTCTCGTCCGATTGATACGACGCTCAAGTCAACTAATTGTGACTACAGTTAAAACCGCCGCGTCGTGTTCCGACCTGGTCTAAAGACACACGGTTTCCGAAACGAAAGGAGACTTTTAGATGACTCAACTTCCTACGTTTATCCCGACCAATGATGTCGCTCAACTCACCACACCCGAGGTGAAACAGCACCACCATCACCACCATCACCACCATCATGATGGTCATACCCACACCCACGGGGCGATCGATCCCGAAATCGCTAGCTCTGCACGGGGAATCTGGGCTGTCAAATGGTCACTGGTAGGCTTGTTAATCACTGCGGTCTTGCAGGCGGTGGTGTTTTGGCTCTCTGGCAGTGTCGCTCTCCTAGCAGATCTGATTCACAACTTAGGGGATGCGATGACGGCTGTGCCTTTGGGCGTGGCGTTTCTAGTATCGCGACGAAAACCCACACCTAAAAATAACGGGAGATTGGTAGCCCCGTCAATTTATTGCGGGGCGGAAAATCGACACGAGCGGTTTTAACCGCAGTCAATATTAAGCTTAACTAATGTTGATTCTTGACATTGGTGAAGAGCGTATACAATTTAAGAATAAATTAATTGGAGGTGATAGTAGTTGGCTAGAAGTAAGACATCAACATTCGTAACAGAACTGCCATTAATTGTAGATAGCTTGCAAGAGAAGCAATTACTATCTCGGTTTCAAGCAGCACGGCAACTATACAATGCCTGCCTCAACGAAGCGATGGCAAGAATGAATCTGGTACGTAATTGTTCAACTTACCAATTAGCCAAGCAAATAGATCGCCAGTCCAAAAAAGCGAGAAGCGACGCCTTTAACGCCGCAAGACGAGAATACAGATATTCCGATTACGACATTCAAGCCTATGCCACAATAATTAGCAATCGTTCCAAATGGATAGCTCAACTAATTGACTCCAATACCCAACAAACTATAGCCACCA
>NZ_BLAY01000096.1 GCF_020521235.1 Microseira wollei NIES-4236
TTGTGTTCGCTTCGTTTATAGGAGATTGGCAGTTCTTCCGAAGTGCCCAATCTCTTGTTCAGCTACGCTTCACATCGTTCAAGGGCACAATTCATCACTGAAGAAGGCTCTCCCACGCGACGCTCACAGCCGTACAGGTAGAGCGCGGGGCTTCCCGCCGAATAGCTAAAACCCGGACAATGCCGGATATTAGTTGACACTTCTAAGGGGAGCGACGGCGCAATTAACCCTCTGTGTCCAGGCGAGGCTTAGCCATCCGAGCATAATGTTCTAAGTTAACAGAGGCGTTCAAGTCTCTATCAGCTTTGAATCCGCAAGCCGAACACTCATATACCCTAGCACTTAGGGACATGGGTTGTTGCTCACCACAGCCAGAACATAACTGAGTAGAAGGAGGAGGCAAGCGTGAGACTAGAACCAACTTGGAACCATAACGCTGTGCTTTGTACTCAATTTGTCGCCTGAATTCGTAAAAATTGGCGTCTGCAACAGCACCCGCCAGTTTATGATTAGCCATCATCCCAGAGACATTTAAGTCCTCAATGGCTACAACAGCGTGGTTTTTGCATATATAAGTTGTAACTTTATGAGTCGCATCGAGTCTGATGTTTTTCACTCGTTGATGAGATGAAGCTAACCTTAACTTTTGTCGGTGATATCGTTTGCTACCCTTGTGCTTGCGTCGCAACTGGCGCTGCAATCGTGCTTGTGAGGAGCGCGCTTTCCTCAAAGCTTGGGGATTGGCAATTACAACGCCACTCGACAGGGTAGCCAACTGCTTAACTCCCAAATCCACACCCACAAATTCCCGCGATTTAGGCGTAATTTCTGGTTCTATTTCATAGGTAAAGCTGATATACCAATTGCCAACTTCTTCTGAAAAGGAAATGGTAAATGCTTTTGTGGTGACATGGGGTAAGCCTTCAATTGTCGATACCCAGCCAATTGTGGGTAACTTCAATCTCGTCCCGCCCACAGCTATTGGTCTGCCGCTAGCATCGATGGTGAAACTATCGTGCTGACCCTTTTTTTTGAACTTGGGATAACTTGCCTTACCCGCAAAGAAGTTCTTAAATGCCCTCCCCAGATGAGCGAAAGCATACTGAGTCACTTTTTGGCAAATGCCTTGCTCTTTCATCCAGGGATAGACAGGCTTTACGTGATTGTTAAAAAACTGCTTCAATGTCAAAGCATTTGGCTTCAATCCCTCAGAATAGAGTGCGATCCATGTCCCCAGTCCCCAGTTAAAATTATAGCGAGCAATACCCGCGTGTTTTGCCATTAACACGGCTTGGGCATCGGTTAATTTTAACTTGGTCTTGAGGGAAGTCAGCACGAAGGTCGTCGGTAATTTGAGCCTTCTCCATTGTAACATATGCCAGAGAACGACCGGGCCTGTTATACCGTGTTGTCATGTATTGTCCTATTAATTTGAGATTAAATCATGCTTTTTTCCCGCCTCAAGAGTATCTATTTATTGAACCGCCAAGAAGCCATAGACAAGGGTAGCGGCTTCTCGAAGAGTAGAACGCCAAGAAAGAAGAAAGTAAGAAGATATATAATCTTGTGGCGGGAAGGGAGTAAGATACCTTTAAGCGAGCGTACGCATCAAACTAAAAAACCTCAAGAGCAGGTTCTGCAATTTCTGATTTTTAGCGTATTTTTGCTTAGTTAGCAGCAGTGCTGCCTTGCTATTCACTTCCGCCAGGGTCGGGTATATATGGATGATACCGCTGAGGGCAGAAACTTTTAAATTGTTCGACATTGCCAAAACAATTTCGTGGAGTAATTCTCCGGCGGAAGCACCTACTAAATGAGCGCCGAGAATTTCTCCATTTCCCCTAGTAATAATTTTAGCAAAACCTTTGGTTGCGGCTTCGGCTTGGGCGCGGTCAACTCCAGCGAATTCTTGTTTTAGCACGTAAATATCATCTCCATATCGCTCTTTAGCTTGCTTTTCGGTTAAACCAACCCGCGCTAATTCTGGATCGGTAAATGTTGCCCAAGGAATCACTCGATAATTTGCTTTGGTGACGGGGAAAAATAAGGCATTTTTTAGTACAACGCTCGCTTCATAACCGGCAACGTGGGTAAACTGGTAGCCGCCAATAACATCGCCGCAGGCATAGATGCGCGGGTTGGTTGTTTGGAGTTTTTCATTGACGCGAATTCCCCGTTCTCCTACTTCTACACCTGCCGCTTCTAAGTTAAGCGATTCCACATTAGGCATCCGTCCAGCGGCGACTAAAATTTCATCTACGGTAATTTTTTGGGTCCCTGCCCATAGGTGTTTTTTACCATCGATTTGTTCAACTCGTTCGACGCGGGTAGCGGTGATAACGCGAATGCCTTCTGATTCTAATTGTTGCTGAACTACTAATGCGGCTTCTGGGTCTTCTTTGGGTAAAAGATGGTCGCTACTGGCAATAATTGTTACTTCTGAACCCAGTCGAGAAAACGCTTGCCCCAATTCGCAGCCAATTGGTCCGCCGCCAATCACAGCAAGGGATGAGGGACGTTGTTTGAGAGAAAATACTTGCTCGTTAGTTAGATAACCGGCTGCTTTTAGTCCCGGTATGGGAGGGATTTTAGGACCCGAACCAGTGGCGCAAGCAAACGCGCGTGCTTTGAGTTGTCTGTTGTTGACTTCAAAGGTTTGTCGGTCGATAAATTGACCCGCTCCAAAGATAACTTCGACTCCTAAGGATTGAAACCGTTCTGGGGAGTCGTGGGGTTGAATGGCGGCGATCGCTTTTTGCACGTGTCCGTTAGCGAGAGCAAAATCAATTTCCAGATTTTGGCAGTAAATGCCAAAGCGGGCGGCATTTTTGACCTCATAAGCAATTCTTGAAGCGTGGATGAGGGATTTACTCGGAACGCAGCCATACCAAAGACAGTCACCACCCAAGCGATCTCGTTCCACTAGGGCGACTTTGGCTTTTAGTTGCGCCGCCGCCGCCGCAATTACCAAACCACCAGAACCCCCACCAATCACCACCACATCGTATTCAACAGCCATAAGAGCAGTCTCCTAATTTTTATTGCTTGCGTCAGCTTTTATTCAATCCTGATAAAATTAGAGTGAGCTGAAAATGAGCCTAGCACTGGTTTAGGTCAAGATCCTGCATTCCTGAGCGAGCAGTCAATTGCTACTGTTGGACGAGCTTCAATCCTTGCCTTGCCGGTTTGATTGGCGCTCGGTCTGATACTATTTCACACAATTCCCACAAAAAAGGCAGTAAAGTTTTCACGTATGGGGTTGACTTTGGCTGCCATCTGTAGCCCAATAGGATGTTGTCATATGGGAGGGTTTGTTGTTTGTGCAAAAATAAACTCAAGGTTTTGATAAATCCTTAAAAATAGCGAATAATGGTTTGGGTAGCTGGGCAAAAATTATACGGCGAGCGCTACACTATCGAAAGATATCTGGGGCAAGGTGGTTTTGGCGTCACTTATCTGGCGACGAATAAAAAAGGCGATCGCGTTGCCATCAAAACCCTCAAACAGGAGGTGCTGACAAATCCAAAACTGGCAGCGTACCGACTGAAATACAAGCTGAGTTTTCGGGAAGAAGCGTTGCGGCTAGCGCTTTGCCGACACCCCCACATAGTGCGGATAGAAAACGCTTTTTATGAGGGAGATCTGCCTTGTATCGCCATGGAATACGTCCAAGGAGAGGATTTACGACAACGGGTGAAAAATAACGGCGCCCTCGCCGAAATCGAAGCGTTGCGCTATATCTGGCAGATCGGTCAAGCGTTAATCGTCTTGCACGATAAAGGCATGTTACATCAGGATATCAAGCCGCCTAACATTATGGTGCGGCAAGGTAAACCGGAAGCGGTTCTGATTGACTTTGGCATTGCACGGGAGTTTATCCCCAATCCGAGCAATTATCACACGACAAGTTATACGGGAGGGTTTTCCCCGATTGAACAATATGCGCCACAAGCGAAACGAAGCGAGTGTACCGATGTCTACTCTCTAGCGGCGACGCTGTATTATTTGCTCACGGGTAAAGTACCGACTCCAGCTCCCGCTAGAGCGGCTAAACAGCCTTTAGTGCCACCCAAAGAATACAATCCGAATATCAGCGCTCGCGTCAATCAAGCGATTCTCAAGGGCATGGAGTTTGAGCCAGAAAATCGCCCCCAGTCAGTACCAGAGTGGCTGGAATTATTGGGCGTGATTGCACCCCAAATCCTGCCAGCACCGCCTGTTGCACTTGAGGCGATTAACCCACCGCCACCACCGACGGTGACGCCTGTGGCGATCGCGCTAAAACCAGATTACACAAAACTGCAACGGTTGCTAGCCGCTAGAAAATGGAAGGAAGCTGACTTAGAAACTGAAATTGTCATGCTTCAAGTCGCTAGAACCGATAAAGACGACTGGCTTAACTTAGAATTGATGCACAAGTTTCCTTGGGAAGACCTGCGCCAAATTAACCAAATCTGGCTGTACTACAGCAAAAGTCGCTTTGGCTTTAGCATACAAAAGCGCATTTGGCAAGAACTTGGCGGACAAGTAGATTATCAAACCGAGCGGAGTTTGGGCGATCGCGTCGGGTGGCGCGTCAACAATACCTGGCTCAACTACGACAACCTGACTTTTTCCCTCGATGCCCCTACCGGACACCTCCCAGCACGGGGATCGGCTTTGTGGGCGCGGGGAAGCGTTTTCTTTGGTTGGGCGTGGTGGGTATTTTTTGATCAAGCGATTTTATCGCGCTCAGATAATTTAAATAATCCGCCAAATTCGATTCGGGGTGTAGCGCCTTAACGGGAAAATGGGATTGGGTAAATTGAAATTAGCTAGCGCGATGTTGGCGATGATAGCGATCGCCACCAATACTCCTGTCGTTGCCCAAATTGTCCCCGATAGCACCCTGCCGCATAATTCCAGGGTTACCGAAGCGGGCAATACTTTCACAATTGAAGGAGGAACTAGCGCCGGGGGTAACCTTTTCCACAGCTTGCGGGAATTTTCCCTGACCACTGGATCTGAGGCATTTTTCAATAATGCCTTGACGATTAATAACATTATTACCCGCGTTACTGGAGGGCAAGTTTCTCACATTGACGGGTTAATTCGTGCCAATGGAGGGGCGAATTTATTTTTAATTAACCCCAGCGGAATTATCTTTGGAGCGAACGCGCAATTGAATATTGGCGGTGCATTTATTGGCAGTACTGCCGATAGCATTCGCTTTGCCGATGGCAGCACTTTCAGCGCTAAAAATCCCCAAAATCCACCTTTGTTGACGATTAACGTCCCGATTGGCTTGCAATTTGGTTCTCAGCCAGCCAATATTATCAACCAATCTCAACCCGTTGGCTTGGCAGTACAACCGGGTCAAACATTAGCACTTATTGGTGGAAATGTCAACTTAGTTGCAGGTTGGCTGACGGCACCCCAAGGGAGGATAGAACTGGGGAGTGTAGGGAGTAACGGTGAGGTTAGTATAGCGCCCGGTTGGGTTTTCGGCTATCTTGGGGTGCAGAACTTTGGGGATATCCAACTGTCGCAACAAGCGGGAGTTGTGACAAATGGCGGGGATATTCAGGTGCAGGGGAGGAGATTGGCAGTTGGCGATCGCTCCATCATCTCCACTTCCACCCTCGGTTCCCTCCCTGGGGGAAATCTTACCATCCGCACCACCGATGCGGTAGAGATAACCGGAACGGGAATTCCCCAAATATTAAATCAATTTTTTGCTGGAATTCCCGCTAATTTTCCAGAGGAACAAAGCGGATTGTTTGCCAATAGTTTTGGGGTTGGCAGCTCGGGTAATTTAACGATTGAAACTGGTAACTTAACGGTTAGGAATGGCGCGATGATTTCCAGCGCCAATTTTTCCCCTTTGACAGTAGAACCGGGAGGGAATTTAACTGTAACCACTGCTTCTACGGGTACAGTCCAACTCAACAACGCTGGCTTAATATCGGGAACGTTCGGGATGGGAAAGGCAGGGGATTTAACGATTAATACTGGCAGATTGAGGGCAGAAAATGGAGCTTTCATCTTGGGGATTACTTTTGGCTCAGGTGCGGGGGGAAATATCAGCATCAATGCCAAAGATGCCGTAGAAACAATCGGAATTGTTTCCAGAGAACCGTTTCGCAGCGGCATTATTGCTTCGGTTGGACTCAGAGGAGTTGCCTTGCAACCGACAGGTCAAGGGGGAGATGTAACGATTAACACCAATAGGTTGCTTGTGCAGGATGGAGCGGTTCTGTCTGCGGGTTCCTACGGTATCGGGCGGTCGGGAAATGTAACCCTGCGTGCAACAGATGTGGAAATAGTTGATTCGCCTAACGTTCAAGTATCGGGTACTTTAGCCGCTACGTCTCGCAGTCGGGGAGATTCAGGGGATATTTTAATTCAAACGAATCGATTGCGGATTGGAGGAGGAGCAGATGTATCGGTTACTGCTTTTGGTGAGGGGAAGTCGGGAAATCTGACTGTTAATGCTTCTGAGTTTGTAGACTTGTTTGGCGCGCGGATTAATCCTGCTAATCCCAGGGATTTTAGTCGCAGCGGACTGTTTGCCGCCACCGAAGGCATCCAAGATGGGGGTAGCATTACCGTTATTACTCCCCGTTTTACCGTGAGGGATGGGGCGCGGGTATCTGTTTCTACTCGCGGTCGGGGAAATCAAACCGCTCGCGGGGGACGGGGGGGAAATCTCAACGTTATTGCCAGCGAGTCGGTAGAAATAAAGGGAACCAGCGCGGACGGTCGATTTGAGAGCGGGTTATTTGCCCTTTCTGGAGAAGAAAGACCGAATATCGCCGCCAACGAAGCAACCGGGGATGGGGGAAACTTGTTTGTGGAGACAAACCAATTAAATGTGCGAGACAGGGCGGAAATTTCCGTGAGTGCCAGGGGGTCGGGGGCAGCGGGGAATTTGCAAATTCGCGCACAGACGATCGCCCTGGAAAACCGAGGTCGGATTGCCACTGCCACCGCTTCCGGGAGTGGGGGGAATATTAACCTGCAAGTGGGGTCTGTGCAGTTGCGATCCGAAAGCCAAATTGCCGCCGCTGCCGGGGGTACTGGTAATGGAGGGAACATTACCCTCACCGCCGATACGGTTGCGCTTTTAGAAGAAAGCGGCATCAACGCCAACGCTTTTAAGGGAAGTGGAGGTCAGATCGACATATTTACCCAAGGTATTTTTAGGGGTTTTGATAGCGAGATCGCTGCCAGTTCCCAATTCGGCGTCAATGGCATCGTCACCGTTAATACGCCCAACGTCAATACCAGTCAGGGATTAGTCGAATTGCCAACTCAGGTGAGGGACAACAGCAACCAAGTCATCGTCGGGTGTAGGGCGGCGTATGGCAACTCTTTTACCATTACCTTCCGCGGCGGTTTACCAGAAGACCCAACGACAACGATTCGAGGTCAGACCGTTTGGCGCGATTTGCAAGATTTTACCGCGATGGGGAACCGGAGTATGCCCGATCAAAAAGACGGGTCGAGGAGGAGACAAGGGAGAGGGTCGAGTTCTGGAGAGACATTCCCCGCGTCAGAGCGTCAGAGCGTCAGAGCGTCTTCTTCCCAGTCCCCTCCCGACCGAATTGTAGAAGCAACCGGCTGGATAATTAATGCATCCGGGCAAATAGAATTGGTAGAACATCTGCCTCAAAGCACTCCCAATTGTTTGGGATTTTGATGGTTAAAAAGTCGGAAAAGTCGGAAAAGTCGGAAAGGTCGGAAAGGTCGGAAAAGTAGGAAAAAAGCAGCTTTACCTAAAGTAATAAATGATACTAAATCCGGGTTAACTACCCCTTTTTACGAAACCGCCAAGACGCCAAGAACGCCAAGAATAAGAGGAGAGACAATAACGGGGGTAATCAACCCGGATTTGGTATGAGAGATTGGTAAAAGAATAAGGGAAAGTAAGAAAATCAGGACTTACGCTTGGGCGACCAAGAAACCGGGTTTCTGTTCCAGTTGCCAAACCAAGGATTTTTCAGAGAAACCCGGAATATGAGCGTAAGTCCTAAAAATCAAAATATTTTTGTTTGCCGTTGTATTGACGGCGAACAACTATATAGTCATAATTATTCGCAACAGAATCTTATATCCTCAATTACTCAAATGCCTAAAGTAGTCTCAATACACTCTTATCGGGGTGGTACTGGCAAATCCAACTTTACCGCTAACCTTGCTACCACCGTGGCGCTACAAGGTAATCGAGTTGGTGTAGTAGACACCGATATTCAGTCGCCGGGAATTCACAACCTTTTCGGTTTGGAATCGGAAACCATGAACAAAACCCTCAACAACTATCTCTGGGGACAAGCACCCATCGAAGATACAGCCTACGATGTGAGTGCCAATATCGGTTTAAATGGGAATGGCAGTTTGTTTTTAGTTCCCTCCAGCGTCAAAGCAGACGACATTTCCCGCATCTTGAGCGAGGGATACGATGTCAGATTGCTCAACGATGGTTTTCGCAAATTAGTTAAAAATCTTCAACTCGACTACCTGTTCATCGACACCCACCCCGGTTTGTCCAAAGAAACCTTTCTGACGATTGCGATTTCCCACGTTTTAATATTAATTCTGCGACCGGATAAACAAGACTACCAAGGCACGGCGGTAACTATCGATGTGGCGCGGCAGTTAAAAGTTCGCAAAATGCTGTTGGCAGTCAACAAAGTCTTAAAAACTATGAATTTTGACGCCCTGAGGCAAAAGATAGAAGCTACTTACGACGCGAAGGTAGCCGGGATATTTCCCTTATCGGAAGATTTAGTGCAACAGGCAAGTAACGGGGTGTTCTGCGTGCAATTCCCCGACCATTACGTCAGCAATGAATTTAAAAAAGTCGCGCAGCAGATTATGGAATAAACCAAAATCCAAAGGCGAACGCAAACTTTAATGGTAAAGTCTTCCAACTATCTATGGCAGAAAAACACGATCTGAGAGCGCTAGCAAGTTCAATTCAGGCAGTCGCTTCGCCGTTTCGCTCATATTTGAGCGAATTGCACGAAAAATATCGATATGTGAAAGATGGTACTGTAGCTGATTACATTCCAGAACTGGCACTGGCAAAACCCGAATGGTTTGGTATTTGTGCGGTGACAGTGGATGGTCAGGTGTTTGATGTTGGGGATGGGGACAAACAGTTTACAATTGGGTCAATTTCTAAACCCCTTATCTATGGCTTGGCGCTGGAAGATCGCGGGCGGGAATATGTTAATAGTAAAGTCAGCGTCGAGCCAACGGGAGAAGCATTTAACTCGATTGTGTTGGATGAAAAAACCAATCGTCCCTACAATCCAATGGTAAATGCAGGAGCGATCGCCACCACAGACTTAATCAAAGGTAACGGCGCAACGGAACGACTCAAGCGCATTTTGGAGATGTTCCGCCGCTATACGGGGAGGACGCCAGATATTAACGTGCCGGTGTTTTTGTCAGAGAAAGCAACGGGGAATCGGAATCGAGCGCTCGCATATCTAATGCTCAATTTTGGCATGGTAACCGACCGGATTGAGGAAACCCTCGACTTGTATTTTCAACAATGTTCCATCATGGTCAACGCTCACGACTTGGCAATGATGGCAGCTACTCTTGCTAACGGAGGCATTAATCCAATTAGCGGGGAACGTGCGATTGACGAACGCTACGTGCAAGATGTGATTAGCGTCATGCTCACTTGCGGCATGTACGACTATTCTGGCGAATGGGCGTACCGGGTAGGAATGCCAGCAAAAAGCGCCGTTGGTGGCGGAATTACTGCCTTAGTTCCAGGAAAACTGGGGATTGGGACTTTTTCGCCACCCTTAGATGCCAAGGGAAATAGTGTCAGAGGGATCAAAGTTTGTGAAGACCTCGCCAGAGATTTTGGGTTGCATCTATTTAATGTGGCAAAACCAGAACGAGATTTAAAAGACTGGCTCGAAGGAGGCGATTCGGTAGATAGTTGGTAAGTGATTCAGGATAGTTCCTTACCGAAAAACTTGCATGAGGGCCCCTGACTTTAGACCTTGTCGTTACCCACATCTCACAGCCTTGTCGCTAGCCATAAAACCCGCCGGGGAATAAATTCCAATGGCTTTTAGCCAAAGTCCATTCAAATGGACTCGAAAGATTTCTTTAGTCCATGACGTAGACTAGAGCTACTCGCTGTGGGATTTCAATCTCCGGGTGGGTTGACGGGGAAAGGGTCAATCGGACTCCTGAGAAAATGTGGGTAACGACAAACCCTTTAGGGGTGGGGAGTGTCAATTTCAATCTATGCCAAACAGGACTTACCCACGACCTTGCCATCACCTTTGTTTCTGCGTCTATCTCTAGTTCCTTGCGCCACGATTTTTCACAGAAACCCGGTTTCGACCGTCGAACGCGAGTGCGGAAGGGAGGCATATCTGTGGTTCCGTTTCCCAAGGATTTTTCGGAGAAACCGGGAACTTGCGCGTCAGTCCTACCAAAGATAGACAGCCGTGCATATTCCCAGCTTCTTCCTGATACAATACCGATGCAACTGGACAATATATTACAAATTTTAGGAGCAATCAAATGACCGGGAACTACTACTTAGAGCGACTGCGAAACCAAACTTTTCAAGCCATAGATGGTTATGACCCAACAGCTAACAAAGTCTTCCACGAAACTTTGCAACATCATTTTCCAGGGGCGTTGCCGATGAAAGATTACATGAAACAAACCTATAACTCTCTTGATAGCTATGGATTTGAAGACCAAAACACAATGGGAATGCTGGCAATTTGTCGGGACGAAATTGCCGATGCCTTATGGTATGAAGTGGTTAAATATTGGGGCAAAACGTTTAATTGTTGTAGCCTAGCTGGGTTCGTGTTGATGGGAAAAACCGGGTTAGCAGCAGCAACAGACCATACCCCTATTTTTGACGGCGTGCGTCGTTTTACTTTTTATGCCATGCCCCATATCGCAATTTCCAAAACAGGAGAAATTGGCAAAGTTTACCGAGAAGGTATCCAAAAAGCTTCTCATGCCTGCGGTGCGTTAGAAGCAATTGTTAAAGAACTAGATTCTGGATTTCTTAACCTAGCAACCGATATGCAAGATATCGAACAATCGATTATACGGCAGAAAATTTTATCGAATATTAAATATGGCGAAAAACAGAATTTGGTAGAGATAACTAAGTTGGCTTGTCGGGTTATTTCCCAGGATGTAGAGAAGCTGTTGGGAACTTTAGATGCTGCGATATTCAAATATGCAGTGATGACGGGGATTCAAATTCACGGCCCAATGGACACTCATTGGATCTATCCCCAGGATTTTTATGTGGTGGGTTCCGATCTCCCTAATGGGAAACAAGAAATTGAGGTGTTTCAGATAGAAATATAGAAACCGGGTTTCTTTTTGATATAAACCCGGTTTATCTGACGGTTTCTCGTCAAAAAAACATCCATAAACCGGGATTTTTTATGAATAAAATGAATAAAATATCAAGGTTTTATACCAGGGATTACCTAGGTTTTTTAATTAAGGCGCTGACTATGAATATGGTACAAATATTTGGAGATTTCATTGACAATCTTCCCATTGGTGAAGATTATTTGGATATAGGTTTTTCAGCGGGTTATCACAGGATTAAGAAGCGGTGGAAAACGAATCGATTATCCGCGCACTTTGTGGCTGATTATTTAGCAGTTTTTCTGCCAGTAAACGATGAAGATCCAGGCAAGGAAAGGAGAAAAGAACAGTGTAAAGGGGCAGTAGCTTACATTGCGAATGAGTTATTAGAAAATTCGATGAAGTTTCATATCCCAACTGGAAAGTCACCAATGAGGTTTGGCATTCACTTCATGGAAGATCCAGAACTGAAAATTATCTTGTTCGCTAGCAATGCGATCGCACCGGAAGGCAAGGATAAATATCAGACATTTATTCAGGAGTTAATCGCCTCGGATCCGCAGGAATTGTATATCCTGAAACTAGAGCGCAGCGCCGAAGATGAAGAAAATCAGACTTCCGGATTAGGTCTGCTGACGATGATTAATGATTATGGAGCAAAAATCGGTTGGAAATTTGAGGCGATGTCGGATCATCCCGATGCGATCGCAGTCACAACAATGGTTCAGCTTAGCTTATAATGAAGCGCAAGTTCAGAACCAGTTCAGCCAGGAGAGCAAAAAACAATGGCAATGCAAGAAATTAAAGGTGAAGACTATAGCGTGCAATACGATCCAGACTCAGTGACTTTCTATTTCCAAGGCGAACTCAGCTTGGGTGGCCCCCCAGAGTATGCACCGATTGCCCAGTTGTTAGAAGATGTCCTCAATCAAGCACCATCCACGATCAACCTCAACTTAAAACAATTGGAATTTCTCAACAGTTCCGGCATTAGTATGCTGTCTAAGTTTGCGATCAACGTTCGTAAAAAGAAAACGACTGAAGTTGTAGTAATGGGGTCAACAGAGATTCCTTGGCAAGAAAAATCCCTTACCAACTTGCAAAAGCTGCTGCCAACCTTGCAACTACAACTAGAGTAAAGCCAGGTTAAATTTCCAGCATGACTGAACTATCCAAAGAGGAATTACTGGCACAAATTGAAGATCTGAGTCGGCAACTGACAGAAGTCAATCAAGAAAAAGCCGACTTAGAAATTATGCTGGAAATGATTACCGAACATTCCAAGGTGCAAGCATTCAATCAGGAACGAGAATCTCAGGGGTATTCACCTATCCAGGTGGGTATGGGAATTCATCTTGGTCATATGATGGTGGGAGTGGTGGGAGAACAGGATCGACTTCAGGAGGATACCCTATCAGATACAGTTAACCTCACCTCCCGCTGGGAGGGATTGACCAAATACTACGGGGTGTCAATGGTGATTTCTGGGGATGTTCTAGAAAGATTGAGCCATCCAAAGCAATATAAAGTCCGATTGCTCGATCGCACAATCGTGAAAGGAAGAAGCGAACCCATTACCGCCTACGAAGTTTTGGATGTAGAAACTGAGTTCATTCAAACTTTAAAACTGCAAACATTACCGGATTTTGAGCAAGGATTTGACGATTACCGCAATGGCGATTTCAAAGCAGATCAAGCCGGTTTTAAGCAAGTGTTGATCGCCAATCCGCTGGATAAAAATGTAAAACTCTATCTGAAGCGAATTGCACAGCTAGCAAACCAGAGCATCCCTAAAAATTGGCGCGGTATCTGGGTATTTACAGAAAAATCAGGGTGTATAAAGAAATGAATGAACTATCTAGAGAGGAATTACTGGCGCAAATTGCAGATCTAAATCGGCAAATCACCGAAGTCACTGAAGAAAAAGCAGACTTAGAAATCATGATGGAAACTGTTACCGAACATGCTACCTACCTGGAAAACCAAATCCATCAGAAGAATAAACAGATGCAAAGCTACATCCAGCAGGTGGAAAAGCTGACAGATGCTGCTGCGGCGGTGGAAAAAAACAGCTTTGAGGCAGGAAATTTAAAACAAGTCGCTGCACGGGATGATGAACTCGGTCATCTCGCACGAGTATTTACTCAGATGGTGCAAACAATCAAAACTCGCGAACAAGAACTAGCGACTGCAAAAGAGCAACTGGAAGCGGTTTTAAATGCCGTGCCTGGTGCCATTTCTTGGATTGATTCGGACGGGTTATACATTGGCGTGAATAGCTATCTCGCGGAAAGTTGTAATCTTTCCCAAGATGCTTTTATTGGTAAAGAAGTCGGCTTTCTCAAAGGAAGATCTGATTTCGCAAATTTTATGCGCCAGTTTTTAGCAAGTACGCAAGAATATGCTTCTCAAATTGTTGAAACGTCGGTCAATGATACGGTGAAGTATTACTTAATGGCGGCGCAGAAATATCAGCAAGGTAACGCAACTGTATCTGTGGGAATTGATGTAACGGAACGCAAACGAGCGGAAGAAGCTTTACGCATTGCTGAAGAAAACTATCGCAGTATCTTTGAAAACGCGCTGGAAGGAATTTTTCAATCTAGTTTGGATGGGCATTATATTAGCGTTAATCCAGCAATGGCTCGCATTTATGGTTATGAATCTCCTGCAGAAATGATGGCAGAGGTGAAGGAGATTTCGACTCAAATTTATGTCGTTCCTAATGGGAGAGAGGAGTTCCAAAAATTGATGGAAGAATACGGCGAAGTCAAGGATTCGGTATCTCAAGTTTATCGCAAAGACGGCAGCAAAATATGGGTTAAAGAGAATACTAGAGCAGTGCGCGATCGCTATGGTAAATTACTCTACTATGAAGGCATTGTCGAAGATGTCACCCAGCGCAAGCAAGAAGAAGAAGCCCTTAAACGTCAATTGCAAGAACTCCGCATCGAAATCGACCAACAAAAGCGCGCGCGCGAAGTCGCAGAAATTACCCAAGCCGATTACTTTCAAGACTTACAAGCAGAAGTGGGAAATCTCGATCTCGATCAGTTTTGGGAGAATTGAATTATCCAAAAAAGAAAGTCGAGGGCAGGCAGGATGCCTACCCCACAAGAGTTTCCTCTCGTTCCCAGGCTCTTCCACTCGTTCCCAGGCTCTTGCCTGGGAACGAGTGAGGGCAGGCTTTGCCTCCTAACAGGGTGCAAGCTCTAAGTTTTCCTACTTTTCCTAGTTTTCCTACTTTTGAGTTTCAGAAAAATGGGTAAAAAACATCGAAAAAAATTTATTTATATATGAAAATATAAAAAAAATAGGCTCTATGATATAGATCGAGTTTGTTGCATTACTCAATCTTAAAGAGAACTAAAAGCAGCTGGGAGGCGTCCGGCATATAAAACCGAAAGGAGTGATATTCAAAACGATCGCAAGGATGGATATTGAAGGCTATGGCGAAGGTTAACCAAACAGGCAAAAAACAACGTCCCTGGGGTGGAGGAAAGGGCAACAGGAAGCAAATCTTGGCGGCATATAAGGCGTTGCCGGTTTACTTTTTGCTGGCTGTGTTGGTGGTAACAACTGTTGTGCCTGCGATCGCCACCTCCCCAACTTCCCCACCTGCGGTGCAACAAGGCGCGGGTATCGCCCAGCAGTTAACGGCATCGCAGTTGTGGCAACAAGGCGCTGCCGGGAGTAGCAGAAGCAGTGGCAGAAATTAAGCAGGAAATTACCTCCAAAGTGTTGCTGAATGAGGAATTTACTAATGAGAGTTTTAAAAAGGCAATTGAGATCCAACCTTTCCCCGTAGTTCACTTGGCAACCCACGGTCAATTTAGTTCTAACCCAGATGAAACATTTTTGCTGACTTGGAACGATCGCATTTCGATTAAAGACTTCGATCTGCTGTTCCAAAACAGAAATTTGGTCGGCGGCGAACCAATTGAATTATTAGTCATGAGTGCTTGTCAAACAGCTACAGGCGATAACCGCGCCACTTTAGGATTAGCCGGATTTGCCCTGGGATCTGGTGCTAGAAGTACTGTAGCAAGTTTGTGGTCGGTGAGCGATGAATCAACAGCCAACTTGATGAGCGAATTTTATCAACAGCTGATCGCTAATTCATCCCCTCATATCGTGTCCGGTTGCATCGGTTGCGTTTGGAGAGCAAAGGGGATGGGGGAGCAAAGGGGATGGGGGAGAAAAAACGCTTTTTCGCACAATCAACTATACACAACTGATCTCTCGCGGACATGATATCAAACGGAAGAAATTTTACCAAATAATTCTCTCATTAGTATGCAGTTTGCACTTCCAGGGGATGCGGTTCCCAAAACTAGCGTGGGAGGCGGTGTGCGCGGGAATGTGCAATTCGCGCTCCCAAGTGGCGCAACTCCCAGAACCAGCGTCGGTGCAGGCGTCCGAGGTGAAGAACACCCCGAACTAACGGCTTTGGTTCCGCCTACCAAACAGGGACACACCGTATCAGCGCGTCCAACTATTTTTGAGCTTACAAGACCAAGAGGGAAATCCCTTCTATAAAGTAACGGTTAAGGTTCCTGCTTCTTCTGGCACAATCGCGATTACACTACCCGCAGAAGCACCAGAATTACCAATAGGTAAAAACTATTTGTGGTACTTTGCTCCGATTGAACCAAACGGAATGCTCCGACCTGATAATTATGCAGTCGTAGGGTGGGTTAAGCGCGTAGAATCAACGGTGAACGAGCAAGCATTAGCTTCATCTCCCGTCGAATTGGCAACTGCTTATGCCAAAGCTGGTATTTGGTACGACACCTTAAAAGTGTTAGCAGATGCTCAACGCTCTGCACCTAATAATCAGACCTTTGTCAAGGAATGGGGAGATTTAGTGAACTACCCACACTGACCTGACGGTACAGTGTGGGCTTCTGAACTCACAGGGGAATGCCTCAAGACAGACTTGCGCCCACCTTTTGGTCTTACTTCCCCTCCTTCAGCAGCAGTCCTAGTTCCTAAGACCGATAATTGTCTGATGCCTTCTGCTCGAATGTTTTTGCTGGCGTTTTCGTCTCTATCGTGGTGAGTCCCACAACTCGGACAAGTCCATTCTCTAACCTCTAATGGCATTTCTGACATTTGATAAAGACAATTTGAGCAAGTTTTAGAGCTAGGGAAAAATCTATCAATCTCAACCAATAAACCCCTTTTTTGTTGCAGTTTATAGTCAAGGAAATTGACAAACATTCCCCATCCAACATCAGAAATCCCTTTAGCTAGATTGTGATTACGAACCATACCCTTGACGTTCAAATTTTCACCTACCACTACTTGATTATCATTGACTATTTTTCTTGATAATTTATGTATAAAGTCTTGACGGGCATTGCTAATCCGTTCGTGAACTATAGCGACTAGCTTTCGTGCTTTTTCTCTCGATTTACTTCCTTTTTTCTTACGGGCTAATTGACGCTGTTTTCGGGCTAAGTTTCTCTCATGTTTTTTGATTTGTTTTGGATTAGCATACTTAGATGTTTTTTCCCCATCATGAGTAATACAAAAATCTTTAATTCCTAAGTCAATCCCCACTAATTTACCAGTTACTACTGCTTCAGTAACTTCCTGAGCAGTATCAAATAACAATGAAGCATAATACTTGCCTGTGGGTGTTTTGGTTATGGTAACGGTTTTGAGTTTTCCGTCAAGCCGATGAATTGAAGCTTTGATAACTCCAACTTGAGGAACTTTTACCCCATTTTCAACATGACAGTTTTGAGGATATTGGGCTGATTGTCTCCCATAATAAGACTTGAATCTCGGATAAGCCCGTTTTTCAAAGAAGTTTTTGAAAGCCTTAGTTAAGTTCAGAGTTGTTGACTGCAAAACTTGTGAGTAACATTCTCCTAACCATGCTGTTTCTTCTGACTTTTTAAGCTTAGGTAAAACGTTGAGGGCGATTTGAGTTAATCCTTTGCCCGTTTCCTTGTAAGTCTGATTGCACAGATTCAAAGCATAATTCCACCACCACCGCGCACATCCCATCACTTGGCTAAGTTTTTGGGATTGTTCAGAGGTTGGATAAATTCGGACTTTGATAGCTCTGTACAATACTTTCAGGTAAACTAAGGTTTACGATAAACTATTGTAGCATAAGTTCTAGAGAATGCGGACGCTACGCGGGTTTATTTGTTGGTCGGGCTGTATCCGCACGCTGACCGTTGCCGATTCCCTTAAACTCCAAGGGAAAGCGTGGGACTTAGCCCGACATTTGAGTTAAAGCAAGTGGGATTAGAAGCGATCGCTTCCCAACCCCTTGCAGATTAGAGATAATAGATAGCCTGCCAACAAGATGACGCGGAGACGCTCGCTTTGCGGGGACGCGGGGAGTTTTTTAACCACCCTCTTTGCATCGCGAGCGTCCTCTTTGATGGGAAACGAGAAATCAGATGTGGAATAAAACCAAACAAAAACTGAAAGAATGGCAAGGAACGCTGATAGTTACTGCCTGTATAGCTGGATTAGCGATCGCCGGGAGTAATGCCGGACTTTTTCGCATTTTAGAATGGGTGACTTTAGATCAATTCTTTCTCATCCGTCCTCAAGAACCCGTTGACAAACGCATTGTTGTTGTCACGATTGACGAACCCGATATCAAATACGTCAAGCAATGGCCCATGTCAGATCGGGTAATGGCGCAGTTAATTCGCAATATTAACGCTCAACAACCCAGAGGAATTATTATTGATGTTTATCGAGATTTGCCCGTCGAACCAGGACATCAAGAACTGGTAGAAATATTTAAAAATACTCCTAATTTAATTGGGATTGAAAAAGTTGCAGGCAATCGGATTGCGCCACCCCCCACCTTGGCTAAACTGGGTCAAGTCGGGTCTAACGATATAGTCGCAGATACCGATGGTAAAATGCGACGCGGCCTCGTTTTATTAGGCAAACCTGATGGCAGTTTGAGTCAAGGATTAGGCGTGAGAATGGCATTGATGTATCTAGAAAAAGAAAAAGTCGAGCTAAAGGAGATCGATGCCGATAAACAGATATACGGTTTAGGTAAAGCTAAGTTTGTTCCCCTGTCTGGTAACGATGGACAGTACAACGAAGCAGACATGGGAGGATATCAAATTCTGTTGAATTATCGGGGCGGACTCGACCGTTTTAAGCATATCTCCATGACCGATGTTTTGGAGAATCGAATTCCAGGGGATTTAATGCGCGATCGCTTGGTATTTTTCGGCTCAAAAGCACCCAGCCTTAATGATAATTACCGCACGCCTTACAATAACAACTTGTTTGCCCCAACTGAGTTAATGCCGGGAGTAGTTATTCACGCCAATTTAACCAGCCAAATTCTCAGTGCAGCATTAGAAGGTCGTCCCATGCTGCGAGCTTCAGCTAAACCGTTTAATTGGCTATTAATTGTCTTTTGGTCTGGTTACAGTGCCACTTTCGGTACGCTCTACATTAAGAGACGTTTAATAACAGTAACAGGGATATTAATCGCTGTAACAATTATTGTCACCAGTTCCTATCTTGCCTTTCTATCCGGTTGGTTGCTGCCTGTATTTACGCCTTTACTTGCTGTAGCTGGTACTACTGTATTCAGCGTCGGTCAAGTGCTGTGGCAAAAACTCATGCTTTCCTATCGCCAATTAGAAGATTACGCCCACACCCTGGAAGACAAAGTTCAACAACGCACCGCTGAACTAGCAACAGCGAACGACCAACTCGCTAATGCTAATCAGGAAATTACTAAACTTAACGAAAAATTGAAAGCGGACAATATCCGCATGAGTGCCGAACTCGACATTCTGCGAGAAATGCAGCAGTTGATTCTGCCTAACCCCGAAGAACTGGAGTCAATTGAAGGCTTAGAAATTGCCGGATTCATGGAACCTGCTGACGAAGTCGGCGGCGATTATTATGATGTCCTGCACACAGATGGCGTGGTGACAATTGGCATTGGCGATGTCACCGGACATGGACTCGAAAGCGGCATTTTGATGGTGATGACTCAAGCGGTTGTTCGCACCCTCAAAGAAATACAAGAAACCGACCCGGTGCGCTTTTTAGATACCCTCAATCGCACGATTTATAAAAATGTCCAGCGGATGAACTCTGACAAGAATTTGACGCTTTGTATCGTTAATTATGCCTTTGGTAATCTTAGCATTAGCGGTCAACATGAGGAAGCAATTGTTGTGAGAAAATCCGGTCAAATCGAGCGCATTAAAACGACTGATTTGGGATTTCCCATTGGGTTAGATGAAGAAATTGCTGATTTTATTAGCCAGACAACAGTGGCATTAGAACCGGGGGATGGGGTGGTGCTGTACACCGATGGTATCCCGGAAGCCAAAGATATTAATAAAAAATTCTATGGTCTGGAAAGGCTTTGTGAAGTTGTTTCTAGTAATTGGCACTTGAGTGCGTCACAAATTAAGCAAGCAGCGATCGATCACCTGCGGGAATTTATTGGAGAACAAAAGGTGTTTGATGATATTACCTTGGTGGTTCTCAAGCGCTGCGATGAGGAGAGGGTGGAGAATTAGGATCGATCGAGCTTTAAAGTGTAACTAACCTAACTTGGCTAATAGCTAATGGCTGGTAGATCTGGAAAATATTCCCATGAGCAAAGGGCGGCTACCAATCTAAGACGGGACAAAATGGCCTCTCTCGAAGGGGATTTGGGGATTTGGGAAAAGGGGTTTGGCTTGTTCATCCTTCCCCCTTCCCCCTTTTCCCAAATCCCCTTTTTAACTGTGTTGTCTTGCGCCTACCTGGTAGCCCAAAGGGCTGCTATTCGCCTTGATGATTGCAATCGTCATCGGCTTTCCGAGCGGTCGATAAAATTAACAAAACTTTAGCTCAAAAAATCTATTAAAAAAATCAGAAACACTGTATAATGCTAGCAGAAATTTTCCAGGGAAGCCTTTGCCGTAATTTTTCTGGGCATCTACTTGGCGCTATCAGGGGATTCTGCTGTCAAGGAACAGATACCATTAGTACAATCCTCAGGGATTATTGGCTAATTGCTAATCAAAAAGATAGTAGCTTATAAGATTGAATAACTATGACTATGATGACAATTCCTGGCTATCGCGTCACCCAGCAGTTGTATTCAGGTTCCAGAACCCAGGTTCATCGGGCAATTTGTGAATCAGACCAAACAGCAGTGGTACTCAAACTGCTATTGAATGAGTATCCCACCTTCAATGAACTGGTGCAGTTCCGCAATCAGTACACGATTGGCAAAAATCTCGATTTGCCAGGAGCGATCAAGCATCTGAGTTTAGAAACCTACCGCAATGGTTTTGTACTGGTGATGGAGGACTTTGGCGGCGTTTCCCTTTCTGATTACATCACCTGTTTAGGTGATGGGGAAAATTCCCCATTTACCGCTCCTGGTATGTTAAGCGAATTTCTCAATATTGCTATCCAAATTGTCCAAACTCTAGAAGGACTATATCACAACCGAGTTATTCACAAAGATATCAAGCCCCAGAATATTCTAATTAACCCCCAAACCAAAGAGGTAAAACTAATTGACTTCAGTATCTCCTCCCTCTTACCGAGAGAGAACCAGGAGATTACTAACCCCAATATGTTGGAAGGAACGCTAGCGTATATATCCCCGGAACAGACAGGAAGGATGAATCGGGGTATCGACTACCGCACCGACTTTTACTCTCTAGGGGTAACGTTCTACCAAATGCTCACCGGAAAACTTCCCTTCGAGTCGGATGACCCACTGGAGTTAGTCCACTGTCACATTGCCAGACAACCGACTCCCCCAATCGAAATCAATCCCGCCATCCCGCAGGTATTAAATGATATGGTGATGAAATTGATGGCGAAAACGGCTGAGGAGCGCTATCAATCAGCTTTTGGCATCAAGTACGACCTGCAAAGGTGTTTAGAACAATACTCAGCTACAGGCAGTATCAATCTGTTTGAATTGGCACAAAGGGATATCTGCGAGCGCTTCACGATTCCAGAAAAACTTTACGGCAGAGAAACAGAAGTGGCAACCCTGCTAGCTGCCTTTGACAGAGTTAGCTCTGGAAGCACTGAGATGATGTTAGTAGCAGGTTTTTCGGGGATTGGAAAAACTGCTGTAGTTAATGAAGTTCATAAACCAATTGTGCGGCAACGCGGTTACTTCATTAAAGGGAAATTTGACCAATTCAAGCGCGATATTCCCTTCTCTGCTTGGGTGCAGACATTTCAGAATTTGATGCGGCAATTGCTCACCGAAAGTACTGCCTCTTTAGCAACGTGGAAAGCCAAAATCTTGGCAGCTTTGGGTGAAAACTCTCAGGTAATTATTGATGTCATCCCAGAATTAGAGCTATTGATTGGCAAGCAGCCAGAAGTGCCACAACTGGAGGGGACTGCTGCCCAAAATCGCTTCAATTTGTTGTTTGAGAAGTTTATCCGAGTGTTCGCGACCCAAGAGCATCCCCTAGTCATTTTCTTAGATGACTTGCAGTGGGCAGATTCTGCTTCTCTGAAGTTGATGCAGTTGTTGATGAGCAAAGGGGATACTCGCCATCTTTTATTGTTAGGAGCTTATCGAGATAATGAAGTATTTCCAGCACACCCGTTGCTCCTGACGTTGGATGAGATTCGGAAAACTCAGGCGACAGTCAATCAAATTACTTTAGCACCCCTAGACCAATCTTCCTTAAACCGCCTGATTGCTGATACTCTTTCCTGTCCGCCAGAGCGAGCAGTTCCTTTAACGAAGCTGGTTTTAACCAAAACTAAAGGCAATCCTTTCTTTAGCAATCAATTCCTCAAATCTCTCCATGATTCAGGGTTAATCTTCTTTGATTTTAGTATGGGCTATTGGCAGTGCGACATTGCCAAAGTCAGGGCGCTGGCTGTCAGCGATGATGTGGTCGAGTTTATGGCAACTCAATTGCAAAAGCTGCCCCAGAATACTCAGGAAGTGTTGAAGTTAGCCGCTTGCATTGGCAACCAATTTGACTTAGCCACTCTCTCCATTGTACATGAGAAATCCCTTTCCGAGACGGCGGCTGACCTGTGGAGATCATTGCAAGAAGGGTTGATTATACCCAATAGCGAAGTTTATAAATTTTTCCAAGAACAAGGGGAAGAATCATCAGCTAATACCAAGGATAAATTATTAATTAAAAATCCAGAATCAGCAATTAATTATAGATTTTTGCACGACCGGGTACAGCAAGCAGCCTATTTTCTGATTCCAGAGAGTCAAAAAAAGTCAACCCACATAAAAATTGGTCAACTGCTACTGAACAATACTGACCAACAGAAGCGTGAAGAGAATATTTTTGATATTGTCAACCACTTGAATATTGGATTGGAGTTAATTACTGACCAAATAAAGCGGGATGAGCTGGCTCAATTGAATCTGATTGCTGGACGTAAAGCCTTGGCTTCTACTGCTTATGCTGCTGCCGTTGAATATTTAACTGTGGGGATGAAACTGTTGAGAGTGGATAGCTGGCAGACTCAGTATGACTTGACTCTGGAACTCTATTCCCAAGCAACAGAGGCAGCATTCCTGAACACTGATTTTGCCCAAATGGAGAGATGGGCAGATGTTGTTATACAACGGGCAAAAACTATTCTCGACAAAGTGAAAGTTTATGCAATCAAAATCCAAACTCGCGGGGCACAATTCAAACAACTGGAAGCTGTTAAGATTGGGCTACAACTGCTGAAGCTACTAGGAAGCGACTTACCCGAATCACCTACCCCGTCGGATATTGAGCTAGCAATCTCTAGCACCATGACTTCTTTGACGGGAAAAAGTACAGAGGAGTTGATGAATTTGCCTCCCATGACAGATGGCAAGAAGCTGGCAGCTATGCAGATCTTATCGGTGATAATTCCTAGTGCCTTTCAAGCTGC
Organism: Microseira wollei NIES-4236; assembly: GCF_020521235.1. GTDB lineage: Bacteria > Cyanobacteriota > Cyanobacteriia > Cyanobacteriales > Aerosakkonemataceae > Microseira > Microseira wollei. The sequence goes on from NZ_BLAY01000096.1 coordinate 23,254, forward strand.
ACCAGCCCTGTTTCCTCTGATTGCCTGCGAACAGGTCAATTTATCGATCAAATATGGCAATGGACCCTTGTCTCCTTGGGCTTATGCTTGTTACGGGATAATTTTGAATGGTGTAGTCCAAGATTTTGAGTCTGCTTATAAATTTGGTCAATTGGCTTTAAGACTAGCAGAACGTTTCAATCGGCTAGAAATCTCGATTAAGACAGCTTATGTCGTTGCTGCATATACACTCCATGTCAAAACTCATATGAGGGAAGGTTTATCGCTGTTAGCGGCAGGATATCCCAAGGCACTGGAAAACGGAGATTTAGAATTTGCTGGTCATTTTGGCCATATGAAATGCCGAGTTTCCTATTGGATGGGTTTGCCACTGACGGAACTGGAACGGGAAATGGCAGCGTACAGTCAGGCGCTCACTCAATTCAAGCAAGAGACGAGCTTGAATTATCATCAAATGGGTTGGCAGGCGGTTTTGACATTGCTGGGCAGGTCAGAAAATCCCTGTAGTTTAAGGGGTGAGGCATACAACGAGGAGGAATTGCTCCCCCATCATCTTGAACTGAATGACCGCTGTGGCTTGAGCTACCTTTATATCCAAAAACTGATCCTCTGTTATCTATTTGGGTATCGCTTTCAAGCCTTAGAAAATGCAGAGCAAGCAGAACAGTATTTGGACGGGTTGATTGGGTTACTCAGTGTACCTGCGTTCTATTTCTATTCTTCTCTAGCGCGTCTGGCTCTGTTTGCCAAGATTGACAACAGCGAACTTTCTCAGGTAGAACCTGAAAAGGAAGCATACCTGAAACAAGTGGTTACCAACCAGCAGAAACTGAAAAATTGGTCTGACCATGCTCCCATGAATTTTCAGCACAAGTATGACTTAGTGGAGGCAGAAAAAGCGCAAGTTTTAGGGCAATATCTGGAAGCAATGGAGCTTTATGAAAGAGCTATATCTGGAGCCAAGGACAACGAATATATTCAGGATGAAGCCCTAGCCAACGAACTCGCGGCCAAATTCTATCTAGGTTGGGGCAAACAAACCATTGCCCAAACTTACCTAACTAATGCCTACTACTGCTATGCTCGTTGGGGAGCTAAGGCAAAAGTTGCAGATTTAGAAAAACGTTATCCTCAATTACTTGCTCCCATTCTCCTTCAGGCAAAAACGCCAAAACTAGGGGAAACAATTTTCCAAACGCTCACGCCAACCGTCACCTCCAGCAGTTCAAGTTCGGGCAGTTCAGATGTTCTAGACTTGGCAACGGTACTCAAAGCCTCTCAAGCTCTCTCTAGTGAAATTCATCTGGATAAATTGCTCTCCACTTTGATGCGAGTTGTGCTAGAAAATGCTGGAGCTTCTAAATCCGCTCTGATTTTATCCCAGGCCGCTAATTTGGTGATTGAGGCAACTGGTGTTGCTGGTGGGGACATGACTGTACTCCAATCGATTGGAGTCGAACAAAGCCAGGAAATTCCTGTTAGTTTAATTAACTACGTCTATCGCACCCGCGAAACTCTGGTACTCGATAATCCTGATGCCCAAAATAGCTTTTCTGCTGACCCCTACATCATTGCTAATCAACCAAAATCACTCCTCTGTACCCCCATTGTCAATCAGGGTAAACTCCTAGGGATTCTGTATTTAGAAAATAATTTAACTACGAAGGCATTTACAACCGATAGGTTGGCAGTTTTAAACATCTTATCTAGGCAAGCCGCCATCTCGATTGCTAATGCCAAACTTTATGAAGAAGTCACCGCCAGCGAAAGACGGTTGACTCAGTACCTGGAAGCAATGCCTGTGGGTGTATCTGTTCACCAACCAAATGGACAACTCTACTACACCAATCAGGTAGCACAGAAGTTGCTGGGTATAAAAGTTATACCGGAAGCCGAAACCGAGCAATTGTCAGAGACATATCAAGTTTATCGCGCTGGAACTAATCAGTTGTATCCCATTGACCAACTGCCAATCGCGCGATCGCTCTCTGGCGAACCTGCAAAAGCTGACGACCTTGAACTCCACCACCCCAATAAAACTATCGCATTGGAAATTTCCAGCACGCCAATTTTGGATGAAACGGGCAAAATTGTTTATGCGATCGCAGCATTTCAAGACATCACGCAACGCAAACAAGCCGAGAAATTAATCGCCGAATACAATCGCACCCTAGAAGAGCAAGTTAAAGAACGTACTGCCCAACTCGCCGCAGCTAACCAAGAAATTATGGCACTCAACTCACGCCTCAAAGAAGAAAATCTCCGCATGAGTGCGGAGTTAGAGGTAACGCGCAAACTGCAACAGATGATTCTACCCAAGCAGTCGGAATTAGAGTCAATTGAGGGATTAGAAATCGCCGGATTTATGGAACCTGCCGCTGAAGTGGGCGGCGACTACTACGACGTACTGCAACAGAATGGCCAAGTCAAAATTAGCATTGGCGATGTCACCGGACATGGTTTAGAAAGTGGCGTGTTAATGCTGATGACACAAACCGCAGTTCGCACTTTACAGGAAAGTAACCAAACCGATACGGTGCAATTTTTGGATATTCTCAACCGCACGATTTATCACAACCTACAGCGCATTAATCCTAATAAAAACCTGACGCTGGCTCTTTTAGACTATGCCGACGGCATTTTGAAAATCAGCGGGCAACATGAAGAGATAATTGTGGTGCGTGCTGGGGGTCAAGTCGAGCGGATTGATACAATGTATCTCGGTTTTCCCATTGGCTTGGATGAGGAGATTGCTGATTTCATTGCTTCCGAACAAGTGCAACTTAATCCGGGGGATGTGGTGGTGTTATACACCGATGGAATTACGGAAGCGGAAAATATTAATTGCCAGCTATATGGAGTGGAACGGTTATGTGAAATGGTCAGGTTAAATTGTGCGCGATCGCCACAAGAAATCCGACAAGCGGTAATAGAAGATGTGCGGCGGCATATTGGGGAGCAAAAACTTTTTGATGATATTACTTTGGTGGTATTGAAACAGAAGTAGATAGTTTCGTGAAAAAGACGTTGGTTATACAGCGATTATTGAGGGTTTGGGCCTAGTTAAGCACCCTACTCTATGTGTATGGATGGCTAATTGCTAATTGCAAGCTTGCTAATTGCTAATATAGTATTTTTCCTGATTGAGCCATTAGCTATTATTCGTAGTGAATAGTTGTGACATTGGTAATTGGTAATTGGTAATTGGTAATTGGATTCATGGCTCAGTCTACTCTTGACAATTACCCATTACCGAGCGTCATCAACCCGGTTTCTGCGTCCATTTCTCGCTGTCAAACGCAGGATTTTTCCGCTCACCTTTGTTTCTTTGTCAAGGGATGTAACTAGCAACTTGAGTTATTAGCAGTTACACAACCGTTGCTATTGGACATGATATCAGTTATAATTCACAAAAAGCTCAAAAAATATATAAAAAAGCAGAAATAGTGTATGATATTATCATTAGGAATTACCCCAAGAAACTCGGTTTATCCGAAAAATCGTTGGTTTTGAAGAAACCGGGTTTATGGCGTCGTCGTGGGTAAGTCCCCAGGGTAAATTACCCAGGAGTAAAATATTCAGGAATAGCATCAGCCAAATGGCCAAAATTATTTTGATTAAGCGGAAATTTTGGGAAATTGCAATTGCGCGATCGCCGACAGACTGTCAATCTAACTTTGGCAGGGTCCGCAGTCTCGAACCGTTTTGGATGGACGGGGAAATCCGATGGCACAAAGTGCTTTTGGGATTTGAGAAAGTGCTGCTAATAAACTTTCATCTCATTAATTAAAAAAAGTTCAATCTACCAATCCAAAATATAACCTAGAATGAATCATCAACTCGAATCCCGACCAAACTTAGATAAAAACGAAACAGGAGTGGCGCTGGTTTGTCTAATTGGTGGCTTAGTTTCCATCTCTTTGGCGGCCATTTTTATCAAATGGAGCGAACAGGAAATCAGTCCCTATTCTACCGCGTTTAATCGCTTTTGGATTAGCACAATAGTGATGCTGCTGTGGTATAAATTGAGTGGGACGCGCAGTCAAAAAATGGAACAAAAACCCCAACCTAATTCAATCTATACAGGTTGGGTGCTGTTGCAGTTGTTGGGGGTGGGAATTTTTTTAGCAGCTGACTTGATGCTTTGGGCATGGTCTTTAACTCAAACCAGCGTTGCTAATGCAACGGTGCTGGTAAACTTTACGCCGCTGTTTACGAGCTTGGGAGGATGGTTGTTTTGGGGTAAGCGATTTGATCGCAAATTTGTCATCGGTATGAGCATTGCCATTTGCGGATCAATCGCTCTGGGAATCAATGACCTGCAACTGAGTCCCGACAAACTCACTGGTGATATTATGGCTTTACTGGCGGCGCTGTGCTTTGGGATTTATTTGCTGCTTTTAGAGCAACTGCAAACCCGGTTAAATGCGATCGCAATTATGTTGGGGTGTTCTGCGAGCGCTACCTTGTTAACCTTACCCTTTGTCCTGAGCGCTGGAGAGGGACTTTTCCCCTATACCTGGCAAGGGTGGCTGTCAGTTATTTGCCTTGCCATCATTTGCCAAGTGGTGGGTCAAGGACTTTTAGCTTATAGTCTCAATCGCTTGTCATCGGGATTTGTCGCCCTCTTTCTCATGCTCGATCCAGTGTTAGCAGCAATCGGTGCTTGGGTATTTTTCTCCGAAGGGTTAACATTCTTAAACTTGCTAGGCTTTGCCGTAATTTTGTTGGGCATCTACTTGGCACTATCAGGGGATTCTGCTATCAAGGAACAGGTACCATTAGTACAAGCGTGAGCTATTGGCTAATTGCTAATTGCTAATTGCTAATGGTCAAGGCTATTTTGTGTAGGTGCGTTAGTGAAACGTAACGCACCACAACCTCTGGGGAATGTCGCTTACTACAAACCAATTAAGTAAGTGTAATTCCATCCTACTGGCTAGGCTCACAGCTCAGGACTTTTATGACAAAAAGCCAGGATAGCAATTTTAACAACGCGATCGCCAACCTTTCGTTTCCGGTTGCCAATTTCTTTCAAGAGTTTGATGCTAAAACATTGCCGATCAGTCTGGCAGCCGGACTCCCAATCGGCATGATAGGGGTATTATTTGATACTTCTTTGGCGGCTGTTTTCAGGGGATTTGACAAGCAAGCTCAGGGAATTGGCATTGTTTTGTCGAGCGCGATCGCAGTTCGCGTTGTAACTTCTTTGACCAGTTCCTTCCCCACAATTACGGCGGATATAGACACGCTACCAATAGCAGTTTTAGCGGGAAGTGCAGCAGCAATTAACAGCAGTTTGTCTGATAGCGCCGATGCAGAAACAATCTTTGTCACGATACTTGCCACATTTGCCCTTACTGCTTGGTTAACGGGAGCATTTCTCCTGGCGTTGGGACAATTCAAAGTGGGGGAATTGATTCGGTTTATTCCCTACCCAGCGCTCGCGGGATTTTTAGCAGGAACGGGTTGGTTATTATTTCGCGGTTCTCTCGAAATTATGACCGATGTAAAGCTGAATTTCTCCAGCCTTGCGGTGATGTTTCAAACTGACATATTGCTGCGGTGGTTACCCGGATTGATATTTGCCGCCGTGCTGGTGTTAATTTCACGCCGTTACAAACATTGGTCGATCGTGCCAACTGCAATTGTGGCGGCAATTGGATTGTTTTATCTATTTTTATGGGCAAGCCATACTGGTTTTGAAGATGCGATCGCTAAAGGTTGGCTGCTAGAACCTTTTACCTCTGGAAGTCTTTGGCAACCTTTCAACCAGGCAAAATTAATCCAGGTGGATTGGTCAGTCATTTCAACTCAAATTGGCGATATATTAACGATTGCCGCTATCAGTCCCATTGCCATTTTACTCAATGCCAGTGCGCTGGAATTAGCGGCTGAATGCGATATTGACTTTAATCGAGAATTAAAAGCGGCTGGCATTGCCAATTTAGCGGTGGGAGTGGGTGGCGGTCTGGTTGGTTAAGCTGCTACGCATCTAATTTGGCGACCAATTTTTATCAGCTTCTTGTGGGATGGGCATCTTGCCCGTCAGTTTATTCGATTTAAATGCGTAGCAGCTTACCATACATTGAGCGATTCATTGTTAGTGTATCGCTTGGGTGCGAGAAATCGCCTCGTGGGTTTAGTTTCAGCCGGTGTATTTGCGATAGCATTATTTTTCGGCGCTGCTACTTTATCCTTATTTCCCAAGCCAATTTTAGGCGGCTTGCTGTTATTTTTCGGTTTATCTTTACTGATTGAATCCCTTTGGGATGCTGGGGATAAACTGCCCAAAACTGAATATTTCATCGTCTTGTTAATCCTAGTCGTTGTCGGTGCGGTTGGCTTTCTGCAAGGCGTGGGAGTCGGTTTAGTTGCAGAGATTATTCTATTTGTCGTCAACTATAGCCGCATTGATGTGGCAAAACGGGTAGATTCCGGCGTCAACTACCGCAGTCGCGTTCAAAGACCGCCAAACCAAGTACAGTTACTGCGGCAAAAAGGCGAGCAAACTTACATTCTGGAACTGCAAGGGTTAATCTTCTTTGGGACGGCGAACAAGTTACTCAACCAAATTCGAGAGCGACTCGATCTTGCTAACGAAAACTTGCGTTTTGTCATCCTAGATTTTCGCCAGGTAACGGGACTCGAATCCTCCGCTGTTTTGAGCTTTGCCAAACTCAAGCAAATTGCTAAAAAGCAGTCATTGCAGTTAGTTTTGACCGATTTACCGCCAACTGCTGCCAAACAATTCCACCAGGGAGGCGTCCTGGAAACTCCCGATCCCGTGTTTCAGGTTTTTCCCGATTTAGATCGAGGATTAGAGTGGTGCGAAAGTCAAATTTTAGAAGTTATATCATGTCCGGTGGTATCGGTAGTGTATCGATGGCTAATTGCTAATAGCTAATTGCCAATTGCCTGACAGCAGCCATTAGCGATTAGCTATTAGCAGTTACACAACCGTTGCTTAAGGACGTGATATTAGTCAATTGCACTGTTCTCGTTTTTTACCATTGGTCATGCAGCTTTGCACCAGCTTTCTTTCTGCGGAGCAAGCGACTAAACTAATGCAATATCTGGAATTGGTGCATCTATCTGAAGGTGAATTTCTATTTCGCCAAGGCGATCCTTCTGAAGGGCTTTATTTTATAGAGTCCGGTCAAATTAGCGTTGTCGTCGCACTCTCCGATGGTGAGACAAAACGATTGCGGACTTACACCACCGGCGCGATTGTTGGCGAAATGGGTTTGTATGGTAACGCACCTCGTTTTGCGTCAGTAGTTAGCGTGAGCAACAGTCGCCTTTACCATCTTTCTAACCAAGCTTTTGCTCGCATCGAAACCGAAGAACCACTACTAACGCAAGTTGCTAGTTATAAACTTTGGCGTTGCAAGCTTGCAAGCTTGCTAATTGCTAATCTAGGATTTTTAGCAATCTCGCCATTAGCTTCTATAGCTTCTATAGCTTCTATTTATGACATAACTAGCAACTTGAGTTACTAGCAGCCACCTTTCACAAATTTATTGTCAACTTGCTATCCGTTCACATCTATGAAAGAAGAATTTCAACCGCGTAATTTATCATCCAGTCTCATATCATGTCCGGTCGATTACCCTGAATTAGGAGTAGGGAACATCCAACAGCTGCGTGAAAAAACTTTTAACCAATTGATGTTCCCTACAAGACAACCCACAAGAGAAGGTTTTTATTACGGGTGATTCAACGCACATGATATCACGGCTGGTTTAATATTAGGATTAATCCGAGTGCTGACCTATATTACCCCGATGGCAGCACTGGTTTTTTCCGGCAAGCTGGAACCTTTTTTAGCAACAGGAATTGGCATCACTTTATTTAGCACCGCCGCGATTGGGACAGTAGTGGCGCTGCGGCGTTCCTTTGTCGGGACGATTGTGCTTCCCGTACCGTCAGCGATGACCATTTTAGGAGCGATCGCAGCTGCCATTGCCGCCAAGATCCCCACCAAAGGAAGAATTGCTGTTAACTGTTGTGGGTATCATCTGCTCAAAAAGAGATTGATAATTTACTGGCATAATCGGCTTAGAAAAACAAAGGAAAAACCATGACCAAAATTATTTCAATCCACTCCTATCGAGGGTTGTATCATCATATCGTGTCGCTTCGCATCGGTTGTGCAAGTGCCAGGGTTTTTTTACCCAATTCCCCCTTGTCCCATTGTTGACTATATCAATGCAACCTGACATGATATAGCAATCCCTCTTGAGTTGTGAAATGAATGTAGGGGCTACCGTACCGTGGTTGCCACGGCAAACGGGGTAGGTACGGGGGCGCTACCCCGACAAATTTTCACAATTCCATTAGGATTTCTCTATCAGGCATATTTCGTTCATAACCGTTTATGTAAAAATAGGTAGTGATGAGCAGAAATTGATCGGTAGCTTGGTTGATTCAATCCAAAATATGAATAACACAGCCGCAATTTTCTACAAAAGAGATGGTTACGATACATCTGGGGTAAGGCTTCTAGGTCGTCAAGCTGCGGGTGAAGGTTTTCTGAAAGCTTTAGTGCAACATGGAACAGCCGATTCACTATATTGCTATACATCTAGCCAAAAAGAATTCGTTGAATTTTGCGCTCGCATTCAACCTTGGATGAAACGTCCTCGCCAAGTTAAGTGGTTATCTACCAGCAATCATCAAGTGCTGGCACAAGCGGGAACAATCTATCACCCAGACCCTGCGCTATCTAAATATGCTTGGAATAGACGATTTTACGATCAACGCGCATACAGTATCTGCGGAGTAACTCATACTATTGCAAGTATGGAGGGCATGGCAAGCATTGGTGATTTACTTATTGCCCCGCTTCAGCCTTGGGATGCTCTCATCTGTACATCCGTTGCAGTTAAAAATGCTATTGAACGTCTTCTTAATACCTGGGCTGAATATTTAGCTCAACGCACAGGCGGTAAACCAAATATTCATATCCAACTGCCAATTATTCCTCTAGGTATTGATTGCGATGCCTTTAATCTTGGGGATAATACCACAAACACCCGGAAAAGCCTGCGTCAAACACTCGGCATTCCCCAAGATGATATTGTTGTGCTGTTTGTGGGTAGATTGTGCTTTTATGCCAAGGCACATCCTGTGCCAATGTATTTGGCTTTAGAAAAAGCGGCACAAGCGACCAAAGCCAAAATTCATTTTGTGCAGGCTGGCTGGTTTGAAGATGCAACAGAGGAAGTTAGCTTTAAACAAAGTGCCCAAATTTTCTGTCCATCGGTCAATTGTCTTTTTGTCGATGGACGCCAACCAGAAATTCGTTCGGGGATTTGGTCGGCAGCAGATATTTTTATGTCATTAGCAGATAATATCCAAGAAACTTTTGGACTGACACCAATTGAGGCAATGGCTGCTGAGTTACCTGTAATTGTCTCAGATTGGAATGGTTATCAAGAGTCTGTGCGTCATGAAATCGATGGTTTGAGAATTCCTACACTGATGCCTCAGCCAGGATTAGGGCTGGATTTGGCCTTTGCATATCTCAGTAATACTTTAAATTACAGCGGCTATATTGCTCATTCATCAATGGCAATAGCAGTTGATATTGACGCAGCATCAAGAGCAATAGTAGATTTGATTGCTAATCCTGAACTGAGAAAGCGTCTGGGAAAAAACGGACGACAACGCGCTCAGAAAACTTATGATTGGAAAGTTGTAATCGCAGCTTACGAAAATTTCTGGCAGGAACTAGCAGAAATTCGTGCTGCTGCACCAATGTCTGCACCGCTTCAGCCAGGTAACCCACCAGTACCTTTATGTGACGATCCTTTTAGATTGTTTGCGCATTACACCAGTACAACACCCAACCAGGATTTAGTTCTCGAACTTGGTGCGATGAGTACACCAGAGCGTTTGCAACAAATCCGGCAGAATTGGATAACCAATTTTGGCGCAGACAAAAGAAACGGAAATTCAACTATAGATGCTGTATTAGCTGCGCTCGCCCAAAACGGCCGAGTCTCAATTGCAACAATCCTCAACTCTCATACAGATGTTTCCCCCACACAATTACTTCGTACCCTTCTGTATCTTGTAAAATTTGATGTTCTGCGTGTGACAGATTCTCCCTAGTACAGCTTGGCGTCAATCAGCCAACCCTTGATTTGCCTGAATAGCTAAGGTTATCATCTGCTCAAAAAGAGATTGATAATTTATTGGCGTCAGGGAAAAAGCATTATTATGAACCTCGAATGGTGCCGACAAGAATTGCAGCCGACGCGCCTTCTACCCAGTCTCACAGCTGGTCTAGTCGCCGGGATTTTTGCAGTTATTTACAGTGTCTCTTTTGCTACCCTGATTTTCTCAGGAAATCTCTCCCAGTATTTACCAATCGGCTTGGGATTGACCCTGTTTACCTCGACGGTAGTCAGCGCAATCGTTGCTTTGTTCAGTGCCAATCCCACCGCGATCGCCGGTCCTCAAGAGACTACCGCAGCTATTTTGGGTTTGGTTACTAGCACAATTGCTGCCACGATGTCTGGGACGAATTCAACAGAAGAAATCTTGCTGACGGCGTACGGAGCAATTGCGTTTAATTCCACCATCACCGGGATTTTTTTCTTAATTTTGGGTCGCTTTAGAATAGGCGAACTAATCCGGTTTGTTCCTTATCCAGTCGTCGGCGGATTCCTGGCTGGATCTGGCTGGCTGCTGGTAAAGGGGGGTTTTCGGATTGTCACGGGTTTATCCCTGGAATTCTCTACCTTGCCAAAGCTTGTCCAGTCAGAGCAACTAATCAATTGGATACCGGCACTGATATTTGCGGTGCTGCTATTTTTCATTTTGAAGCGCTATAGTCATTTCCTGATAGTGCCGGGAATGGTACTGGCTGGGATTGCGACGTTTTACTTAGTGTTGCTGTGGACTGGCACATCTGTTGCCGCAGCCAGTCAAAAAGGGCTACTGCTAGGTCCTTTTCCAGAAGCAGGAATGTGGCACGCATCAACATTAACTTTATCAGCCGTGACAGGAGCTAATTGGCAAACTATCTTCGGACTGATTGGCAATTTCGCCACGCTTTGGTTTATTCAAGCGATTTCCATCCTGCTCAATATCAGCGGGATTGAGGTCGTTAGCCAGCGAGATATCGATCTCGATCGCGAACTCAAGACAGCAGGAGTAGCCACCTTAGTATCTGCTGTTGGAGGTGGTATCGGTGGCTTCCACCATCTGAGTCAGTCAGGTCTCGTTTACAGATTGGGGGCAAGAAGTCGCTTAGCTGGGTTGTTGGTTGCCTTACTTTGTGCAACGATGCTGATGTTGGGAGCATCAATTTTATCCTTCTGCCCAAAACAAGTTATTGGTGGACTACTGATATTCAACGGCTTATCCGCTCTCGTAACCTGGGTCTACTTGGCGTGGTTTAAATTTCCTCTATTCGATTACTGTCTGATCATCCTAATTATATTTTTCATGACCGCATTCGGCTTTCTTGAAGGTGTTATTGTTGGGATGATTGCTGCGGTCATTCTCTTTGCCATCAACACCAGTCAGATTGCTGTCACCAAGCATACCTTCACTGGAGCAAACCGCCACAGCCAAGTGCAAAGACCGCCAAACGAGGAACGCCTGCTGCGTCAAAAAGGAGAGCAAATTCATATTCTCGAACTGCAAGGATTAATCTTTTTTGGCACGGCTCGCAAATTGCTCGATCGGATTCGCGAACGGCTAGAAAATCCAGATCTTCCTACAGTGCGTTTTCTCGTACTCGACTTTCGCCGGGTCAGTGGATTGGACTCTTCAGGGGTGATGAGTTTTTCCAAGCTCAAACAGATTGCCAAACAAAAGCAAATCTCTTTGTTGTTTACCAACCTTTCATCGAAGGACATCACGCAACTCCAGCAAGGAGGCTGCTTAGAATCTGAAGATCCCGTCTGCCAATTATTTCCCGATTTAGATCGAGGTTTGGAATGGTGTGAAAACCAAATTCTAGAAACAGCTAAATTGCGTCGTCGCCGCTTTTTGCCTTTAGCACTGCAACTTAAAATCCTGCTCCCCGATCTTGAGAATGGCTCCCAGTTGATGCAGTATCTGGAACAGGTTCAAATCAAGCAAGGTGAATTCTTACTGCACCAAGGAGACCCTGCCGATGGTTTTTACTTCCTGGAATCGGGTCAAGTCAGCGTCGTCCTCGAACTACCCAACAGTCAGACTCAACGACTAGCGACCTATGACAGCGGCACTATCCTGGGCGAAATCGGTCTTTACCGGAAAGAACCCCGCACCGCTTCAGTGGTGGCTGACCAGAACAGTCGTCTTTATTATCTCTCCGCTGAGGCTTTTGAGCGGATGGAGAATCAAGAGCCAAAGTTAGCAGCAACCATTCATAAATTTATTGTCAACTTGCTGGCAGAACGCCTCAAACAGCGCTCCGAAGAACTGCAAAATCTTCTTAAGTAACTCAAGTGGAATGCTAATTGCTAATTGCTAATTGCTAATGGCTAATTGCCACGATCAAGCCGCTCCATCCCGGTCTCGTTTCTCCAGCAGCTCCCTGATAGTGGCTAATTCCTGCCGTAGACTTTCCAGCTCGCTTTCTTGCTGTTTGGCTTCGGGTGTCAGAAACCATGCCGCTACAAATCCTGAGAATGTAGCGAACAGACCTACACCTAAAAATAACGGGAGCGTGGTAGCCCCGTCAATTTATTGCGGGGTGGAAACGCGACACGAGCGGTTTTAACCGCAGTCAATATTAAGCTTAATTAATGTTGATTCTTGGCATTCAGAAGAGCGTATACAATTTAAGAATAAATTAATTGGAGGTGATAGTAATTGGCTAAAAGTAAGACATCAACATTTGTAACGGAACTGCCATTAATCGTAGATAGCTTCCAGGAGAAGCAACTGTTGTCTCGCTTTCAAGCAGCACGGCAACTATATAATGCCTGCCTGAGCGAAGCAATGGCAAGAATGAATCTGGTACGTAATTGTGCAGCTTACCAATTAGCCAAGCAAATAGATCGCAAATCGAAAAAAACAAGAAGCGACGCCTTCAACGCCGCAAGGCGAGCCTACAGATATTCCGATTACGACATTCAAGCTTATGCCACAATTGTTAGCAATAGATCGAAGTGGATAGCTCAAATGGTTGATTCCAACACCCAACAAACTATAGCCACCAGAGCTTTTAGAGCTAGTGAAAGAGTTTTGTTTGGTAGAGCAAAAAATGTACGCTATAAAGTACCGAGTAGATTTAGAAGCGTCGAAGGCAAAACCAATAAACAAGGCATCAGGTGGAAAAACAACGCGCTCATCTGGGGTAAATTGAAGCTGACGCCGATTATCTGTGACGATAATCCAGTAATTCAACACGGTCTAAATTCCCCAGTAAAATACGTTCGCCTGTTGTGGCGGGAGTTAAATGGTAAGCGACGCTGGTACGTTCAGTTGGTTAACTCAGGAACGCCATATCAGAAAGAAAAAAACTATGTGGCTGATGGAGTCATTGGCTTAGACCTCAATATTGCCAACATTGCCTTTGTCGGAGATAACAAAGCCGGACTGCTGCCATTCGCGGATAAAGTGCCAACTTACGAGAGTGAAATAAAAGCCTTACAGCGTCAAATGCAACGTTCCCAGCGCTGCTCAAACCCAGAAAACTATGAAGCTGACTTTACCGCTAGTGTAGGACGCAGATCTGTTGTTAAAAAAGGTAAGCCTAAAAAAGGACTTCGGCGATGGAAAAAGTCTAAAACATATCAAAAGATAGCCAGGAAGAAGAGAGAGTTAGAACGCCGCAAGAGTGCCTATGCCAAGTCTCAAAACCGTAGAATTGTTAACGAAATTTTGAGACACGGTAAGCACATCAAAACCGAAAATGTGTCGGTGAAGTCGTGGCAGAAACGATACGGCAAGGCAATTTCTGCTAAATCTCCTGGGTTTGTCCAATCCGAATTGGCCCGTAAGGCTGAGAGCGCTGGCGGGTCATTCATGAAGTTTTCTACCCAAAAAACGGCACTGTCGCAAACCCATTTAACTGGTGAACGGATCAAAAAGAAACTTTCAGATCGCGTTCATTTTGACCAAACTGGATTTGCGATGCATCGGGATCTTTTTGCTGCTTATTTGGGTAGATTTGTCAATGAGGAAGGTGTCCTTCTATTGCATCTCGCTGTGGAACAGTGGGAGAGGTCGGAGCCTTACTTGCACGAGGCATGGAGGGATTTTCAAATAAACCGCGAACGATTAGGCGCGTCCGAAAGTAGGCAGTCTCATTCTCCCTTGGAGCGGTTCTCGGCACAGTCAGGAAATGTTAACCAGATAGCCATTAAGGGCAAAAAGTTAACCTAAACTCCTGGCCTGAATCTCCGCGTATGCGAGAGCGGAGAGTGGCTCAATTGAGAAGATGATGACCACAATCGATACCAAAGCTGCGGCTAGGAAGGTTCCTTGCGATCGCCAGTCCAAAATCAAAGATATCAGCAGTTTTGTGGCGCGAACGCCGCGCAGGACGCGGAAGATACGCACAACGCGAGTCATACGACCCCAGCGAAGTGCTTCTACGGTAGGGATACTCGATGCCAGATCTATCCAGCCCCAAGTGTACAGATACCGCCATTTGTTTGGGGCGCGGTACAAACTGATGAGAAAGTCAAGAAAAAATAACGCACAAACGGCATTGTCAGCGTACTTAAGGATTTTGTGGGTGGATGGATCGAGCAAGAAGAAAGATTCAAACGCCAATGTCCCCAAGGCATAGAGACACAAGGCAAGCATGAAGACTTGATACGGCTGCGACCGAACATCTTTTGAACCAGACGAAGGCAACATGTTTGATTCCTATTTTTCAATGTAACAATTTACTTTGGCATTTTTACCTTAATCGTAGACAGCGAGCGCCTTTGAGCCGTTGTCATCGATTGTCCCCGGTGCGTAAGCAGGCTCTGAACTTCCGCTCGTGCCATTTCCAGCGGTAGCCATCCGGGTCGAATTGCGCGATCGTATCGGGGAAAGCATCACCCAATTTCTTCAATAGTCCGCTCAGCCAACTGGTTGATTTTCCCAACCTGGCTGCTAGCGCTTTGCCTGTAAGCTAGAAAGGCACGTTGTTAGCGTCGGTTGGGTTATCTTCTGCCGACAGCGCGCCGCCTTGGCAGAATTCTGCTACCAGTTGCTTAAACAGCAGTTTCACAAGCTTTGCAGCACAGCGCGCGCCAACCGAATCAGCGCGAATTTTAGCTGCTGGCGAATCGAACCAGACCGGGCAGCTTGAGTTTTTTGCTCGAGACTAGCAGCAATCGTAATAGCCATTGGATTCCCCGATTTAATCAACG